>NZ_DJTD01000066.1:0-46403 GCF_002440385.1 Sphingobacterium sp. UBA6317
ATTTGAGACAGCTTCTTTTTTATTCAACTTTATACCCATCCCTTCACAGCGCCTTCTCAGCATTCTATTCTTAAACAGTTTGAACCGACTTTTATACCCAGACTATTGGTGAAATCGCGCAGGTTTTGTATCTTAAACGTTCTAAACCGTTTCAATCATGAAAAGACGCAATTTTCTTCTTGCACCGATGGTGCTAGTAACTGCCCCAACATGGGCAAATAATGTTCAATCGGATGAAGATATCCAACCTACCACTATTGTCCACGTTGTGAATTTTTGGCTAAAAAAAGAGCTCAGTGAAAAAGAAAAAAAGAATTTTGTTGGATTTTTTGAGGAATTGCGCAAGATCGACGTCATCAAAACACTTAATTACGGCGTCCCGGCTCAAACAAACCCGCGACCTGTCGTAGACAACAGCTTCGACTATACCTTGATCGTCACTTTCAAAAACCTTAAAGATATTACCAGCTACGAGAAACATCCAATCCATTTAAAAGCGATCGAAAAATATCAGCATCTTTGGACAAAAGTAATGGTCAAAGATACCTCCATCATTAAATAAGGCCCCGGGCCTTAATTTCCAAATATTTATTGATGGAGTTGATGGTCAGGTTTTCGGGCGCTGTATAGATTGTCTGAAAGCCGTTGCGAATCAGTTCTTGTACGATAAGCTGTTTTTCATAGATAAACTTTTCAGCAATGACCTGATTGTAAATTTCGATTGTCTTTTTAGGCGTACTTTTCGCTAAATCCTCTATTTCTACGTTTTTAAAGACGACAACAACGATAATGTGGCTCCTATTCAACATCGACAGATAATTTATCTGACGTCTTAAGGAATCTAAGGTCTCAAAATTGGTATATACAAAAATAAGCGACCTCTTGTTAATATGCGCATTGGCATAACTATATAATCTTCCAAATTCAGACTCCTCAAATTTGGTCGACACCTGGTATAGTGCTTCTGAAATCTTATGCATTTGATTATTCCTCTTCTCTGCAGCTATAAATGCATTGATATCTTTTGAAAAGGTTAATAATCCAGCTCGGTCCTGCTTTAAGATGGTCGCATTGGAAAGAATAAGTGCAGCATTAATCGAGTAGTCCAATAAGGTAAGACCGTTGAATGGCATACGCATTGCCCGACCTAAGTCAATAAATGAATAGATCGGCTGAGACTTCTCCTCTTCATACTGATTGATCATCAGCTCCTTTACTTTTGCAGATGCCTTCCAGTTCATGTGCCTATAATCGTCCCCCTGCACATACTCTCTAACATGGTCAAATTCCATGGCTGAACCAATGCGTCGAATACGCTTTATCCCCAGTTCATTCAATCGGTTACTTGTTGCCAAAAGCTGATATTTTCGTAGTTGAATATAGGATGGATAACAGGGGATTTCCTGTTCTTGATTGGTAACAAACCTTCTTTTGAAAAATCCAAAACGTCTAACCAAAGCCATACAACGACCAAACTGATAAATTCCCCTTTGTGTAGGCCGCAAGGAAAATGAAATTTCAGAGCGTTGAAAAGCGGGTAAACTGGCTGCAAAATCCTTGTCCCGAATTTGGAGCTGCACCGGAAACTCCTCTAAAACATCTACTTTTGTTGCAAATGGATAAAAAGAGCTCACCATAAGCTTCATCGGGTTTTCATCTCCATTGGATAATTTTTCAGGATATATCCTTGTGATCTCAATTCTGCCCTTCCCTGAAAATAAGACAATAAAATCAAAAGCCAAAACAGCCAACCAGATCCAAAAGACAATCCAGGCCACAATCAACAATCCTTTAACGAAAAAAGAAAATGTAAAGAGTGTCGCTACCCCCAATAGGGAGTAGAAGAATTGATTTGTTAGAAAAAGCTGTTTTAGTTTCTTCATTATCTTGGAATTTCTACAGAATTTATGATTTGATCGATGACATAAGCGGTGGTAAATCCTTCCATTTCCCTTTCTGGAGTCAACATGACACGGTGGCCCAGTACGGCAGATGCTACCCTCCGAATATCCTCAGGAGTAACAAAGTCGCGGCCTGTTAACGCAGCTGAAGCCTTTGCTGATTCCAACAAAGCAATAGAAGCCCGCGGTGAGGCACCTAGTGTCAAACTTGGATTAGTTCGTGTTTTTATAATGACTTGAGCAATGTAAGTTAGCAACTCCTCGTGCACAAAAATAGACTTGATCAATTTCTGGAATTCTAAAATTTCTGTGGCCGAAACGACAGCCTGAACCTGATCCTCTTTATTCTGTGCTTTTTGAGCATGATGCTCCTTCAATATTTCCAATTCCTGTTCAAGTTCAGGATAGTTCACATTGATCTTAAACAAGAAACGGTCGAGCTGAGCTTCCGGCAATCGATAAGTACCTTCGTGTTCGATGGGATTTTGCGTCGCAAAAACAACAAACGGCCCTGGCAATTGATAGGTTGTTCCATCTACCGACACCTGTTGCTCCGCCATGCTTTCAAAAAGTGCTGCCTGGGTCTTTGCGGGAGCACGATTGATTTCATCGATTAAAACAATATTTGCAAAAATGGGGCCCCTACGAAATTCAAACTCATTACTTTTCAAATCGAGTATCGACGAACCGGTTACATCCGAGGGCATTAAATCCGGTGTAAATTGAATCCGCTTAAATTCACTGTGAATCGTTTTGGCGATCAATTTTGCGGATAATGTTTTCGCCATCCCGGGTAAGCCCTCGATCAAAGAATGCCCTGAGGCCAAGATCGAGATTAAGAGCATGTCAATCAATTGATCCTGCCCAACGATGACTTTTTTCACCTCCGACTTTACCTGCGCCATTTTATCGAATAAAACCGAGACATCTATTCGGTTTTCAAAAGATATATATTTATCGAAGTCACTCATATCATTTTTGCTTTATGTTTAAACTCTTCTATTGTATCATTAATCATCTTAAGATCAGCCACATCATGTTGTTTGGCATCTTGCATATGAACAATCAGCCTGATTAAAGACTGCGTCTCTAGGAGCGGAACTCCAGTCCGCTCAGCCAGCTCCTCACTGAACTCCTCTTCCCGCAACATCAGCGTGTCCAAATGAAACCGCATCCGAAGATCGTGCAGGAAGTAATCTATTTTTTTTGCGACCATATTACCTGGTGCGCCATTTTCATAATATAAAGTAGCAATGGTTCCACAAAAGTCCTTCGAGAGATTCGGTTCTGGGCTCACGACCGCCACGGCTCGCTGCTCTCGTCTACTTCGAAATACAAGCAAAAGAACTAGCCCCGCCAACAAAACATACCAAGCTTGCCTAAGACCATCATTCATAAGCAATACACGCAAAGGTGTCCGATATTGCTCCAAATTCGCTTTAAAATCATACCAAGCGATCGGCTTATCATTTAGATAAGATAACGACTTAGCAACATAGGCATATTGCGAAGCGGAATTCAGCAAGTAATAGTTTCCAAATAAATCAGGGGTCAGGTGCAGATAGAATGTCCCTTTACCAAATTGAACGGCTATGAAGTTCGGTAACATAAATTCCTTATAGGTAATCGCGCCCAAAATGGTCGCATGTTTAGGAAGTTTTTCGAATACTTCGCCAAGATCTGATTTACTATAATGAATTTTATTGTTATCGTTCATCAACCGCACACGCAGTTGGCTTTTTATATTCACACCTTTTTTAAAACCATAGAAGTTATCTGTTTTCAAACCGAGGGAATCCAACAGATAAGGATCAATATCCTCGGCTACAATCATTGCTTTCCCACCCCGGTTTACATAATCCAGTAATTTATCTTCCGCTGCTTCACCCATTGAAAAATAGGAGGTGTAAAAAAATAAGTTAGCGTCGGTTTTCTTTGTACTGTCCAAATATTCATACAATGGTCGCTCAATCGTTGTGTTCTTTTGATCAATGATATGCTTTAGTTCTTGACGTAGCACATAAGCGCCAAAAGGATTTTTATCTTTTGCATCAAAAGTCCGATCCCAGATAATAGGTTTCTTACTTGTTGCATCGATAAGGGCTATTAACACTAACACAACAGTCAATAATATCAATCCAAATTTTACCGATCCCTTCATTTAATTTGTTTTTGATACTGGTGAAACAATTGCTGATATTGATTAAAATTGTCCTCTGTTAATTCAAATTGACCAAACCAGACATAATCAAATATTCTTGTACATTCCGCAAATCCACGACGGAGCTCCTCGTTTTGAATCTCTTGTGTAAATTCAGCGTTCGTTTTGCTCAGCTTCCATTTGATATGATCGGATTGCGCTAGTTTCTGAATATTCAATAGCTGTAAGTACCGGATACCCAATGCATAATTCCTTTGAGCGATAGCCTCCTGAATATAAGGCTCCAGGTTGCTATTCATCAGGTTTCGCTCCACATACGCTAAAACGTCCAGTTCACTTTCCTCTTCACTATGCTTAATAAAATATTGTTTTCTGTTGTAGAGCACTTTATAAAGAATAAACGCTAATGCGATGACAGCTAAGAAGGCAAATACATAGCCAAACTCTTCCCGAAATTTATAAGGATTATCCGGCATGATACTCCCGATCCAATCGGCGAGCCGGGCAAGGATGCGTTGCAATACGCCCACCCGATCTTTAATATTTTCAGAATAAACAAAATCGTCTGTCTCGTAACGTTTGATGATATCCTGATAAGGATCCATTTTAAACGAACGTTCTTCGGTATATTTTGGAACCGAATCAAATAATGTTGGATCCCACAGGTCAATTTCGTCTTTTCCCTGTTGGCCATTAGGAGCCTTTACTGCAGAATCAATGCGGACAGAATCTGCTCCCACCAAGGTTGAATCTATTTGCACATTAAGTGAATCAATCCTATCGCTGTTGGAGTCCGTGTCCCTTGGCTTGGGATCACAGGCGTACATAATCGATAAACAGGCAATGCAGAAAAAAGACAAGAGTTTATTCATCTTTTCCTCCTATCTTTTCGATCATGCCATAAATACGTTCTCCAAATTTGAGATCCTTGGCTGTTTCATAAATAATACCATTGGCCAAAACGCCGGACATATAAAGAAAGAGCGTAAATAGTGTGATAAATAAGCCCCCAAATGTCATCAGGAGTTTTCCCCAGGATGAGTCAAAGAAAGCGGCATCTATTCCAAGGAAGTTAAATGACAAAAGCCCCATGATAATCAATGGTACAATGGAAATCATCATGACAGCCATTTGAAAAATAAAGTTCACAATGTAGGTTGCGATACCGTATTGAATCAATTTTTTGCTCAGCATGACATAGGCATCTGTAAAACAGCTTCCCAGATCCGAATAACCTTCCCGATAAAATAGAAAAGAGCAAAACAACCATATCCCAACCATCGAGCCCAATATACCAATGGCAAAACTTCCAATAAAAGGGATAAATGCACAAATCACAGCTACGATTGCCAGTGGGATAAAGACAACGATTAAAGCCAATATCATGGCAATCAAAAACATAAAGTATTTACCGAGGTTAGATCTGAAATTTCTGAATACTTCCGATCCTGAAAATGCTGTGCTTTTACGTTCTTTGAGTAGCATAAAATATTCAATGGAAATACCATAAACGTACAATCCCAAAGCGATCAATGCCAAAATGAGTAATCCAGCCCAAGTAAAAGCATCGATATCCTCAAAAGAATCGCTATTAGCCGAAAAAGTGATTTTTGTAGAAAGAAAATAGTAAACTAAAGCAATCGCTGCTAGGGGAACCGCAGATAAACCAAAAATAGTAGAAACAAAGTGCTTATAGATCAATTTAAAAAGATCTATGAAACTTTGGATAAAGTCCCCCACCTTCCGTTCTTTTTGAAACTCAAAATCTATTTCCATTGAAATCGTTTTGCTAGTCGATAAGGATTAATAACATAAAAATAAAGGATAGCCAGTACGGATAAAACGATAATTATTAAACATAACCAAATTGACATATTATAATACCGTGTTACAAAACCTTCCAATGTTCCGGCTATAATAAAAAAAGGAATCGTGCTGACGAGAACTTTCATTGCAATCTTTGCTGTACGGACAAACGATGTCAAACGTGTAAACGATTTGGGAAATAGAATGCTATTACCGATGGCCAATCCGCATCCTCCTGCCACAATAATTACCGAAATCTCAATAGTGCCATGAATCCAAATCGCCGACATGGCTTTCCCCATAACGCCATACTGGAAAAACATATGGTGAAATGCACCAAGCATAATACCATTGCTAAACAGCACATAACCTGTCCCTACACTGAAAAATAGTCCGGCAGCAAAGGCCATAAAAGCAACCCGCACATTATTAATCGTAATCCAAATCGCTGATCCAAAGTTGCTCCCCTTCCCATATACTGCAGCAGGATCTCCTGCTTTTATACTTTCTATCGTCGAATCGACATAGTAGTCACCTAAAATAAGCCGAATAAAATCCATATCGTATACAGACGATACAAAACCAATGACTGAAGCCAAAACAAAAATTAAGAAGGAGTACAACAAAGGTCTACGGATTGACCAGATCGCCTGCGGTATCTCTTCATTGATAAAAGATTTAAACTTATTATTGGAAGCTTTCTGATCTTTATAGATTTTCTGATGCACGGTCACTGCCAGTTCATTCAGGTAAGCCTTTACCTTACTTTCAGGATAAAAAGTTTGTGCATACGCCAGATCATTAGTGAGCTCAATGTAATTTGAGGCCAGTTCATCTGGATCAACCTGCATATTAATTGATAAATTATTTTCAATTAACGTCCATTTTTCTTTATTTCGTTCTACAAAGGATGCTTCTCTCATTAATTTTTTTAACTGGCTGAACCAAATATAGGAAATATCCATGATTGAAAAGCACAAATTGGAGCTAAAATGACCTAGAAATTCTATATTGCTATTAAACTCAAATAATTTACATATGAATAAGCTTGAGATAAATACAGCACAAAATGTAAAAATCGAATATAATCTTGCCAGTCTTGGTTCAAGAATGATCGCTTTTGCAATAGATTATTTTATTATAGTCTGTTATTATTTCTTTTGCTTCTTTCTCTTGGACAGCATAAACATGAACGCAGGAGATCCCTATCTTTTTTATGGCGTTATGATGGCATTGACCCTACCCGCGTTTTTTTACACATTGATTACCGAAACCGCCTTTGGTGGTCAGACAGTAGGTAAGAAAATCATGAAAATAAAGGTCGTTAAACTTGACGGTTCGCGAGCCAACTTTTATCAATACTTGTCCAGATGGAGTCTATCTATTGTAGATATTTGGATGACGATGGGTGGTGTCGCCATTACCTCGATCGTTTTATCCAAAAATGGGCAACGCATTGGAGATATTGCCGCAGAAACTTCCGTTATCAGCCTCAAACCTACATTAAAATTGAGCGACACAATTTACGAAGAGACTTTCGACAATCATCCAATTCTATTTCCACAGGTTATCAAATTGAGCGACAAGGATGCTAATTCGGTCAAAGAGATCTACCAAACAGCTTTTGATAGAAGAGATGTGGGCATTTTAACAGCTTTGGTCCAGCGTCTTGAGGCGGTTATGGAAGTCAAACATCCTGAAAAAATGACTCCCAACGACTTCGTGCTGCAGGTCATGAAAGATCATTACAGCATGTTTAAGGATAAATAGTTTTTACGCTCATAGTTGATTCTGCATTCTCTCGGTTAAAAAACGGATATCAATCGGAGCTCGTTCGGTGTTTCTTCGCTTGCAACCGAAGAAGTACCGAACGAGCTCCGAACAAGTACCGAATAAGCACCGAGTAATCTCCGAAACTGATCGCTATGTCTTATCCATTTTTACAGGTTAATTCTTGAGGTAAAGTAAGAACCGTATTAGACCTTTTGTAAACATTTTTCAGGGATGGACAGGTAATTCTTGATGTGATTCCGATTTTTCGTTCATAAAAAATGCCCTCAAAAAGTTGGACACTTTTTGAGGGCACAGCAAAATAATTCCTTTTTTTATACTGAATATTTTGTTACGCGGTCACTGAAGCCGCAGAAGTCTGCACCTGACGGTCAACCTTCTTAACCAATCCCTGCAATACATTTCCTGGACCGACTTCTACAAAAGCTGTTGCACCATCGGCCAACATATTTTGTACTGTCTGCGTCCACCGTACAGCGCCAGTTAATTGCGCAATAAGATTTTCCTTGATAACCGCTGGATCTGTCTGTGGTTTGGCATCTATATTTTGATAAATCGGACAGCTAGGCGACAAAATGTCTACAGCTTCGATAGCCGCCTGCAATTCGACTTTGGCAGATTCCATCAATGGTGAGTGAAATGCTCCACCAACATTTAGCTTTAATGCGCGCTTAGCACCGGCCTCGGTCAGCAAAGCACAAGCTTTATCCACACCTTCAATAGATCCCGAAATCACCAATTGTCCGGGACAGTTATAATTCGCTGCCACCACAACGTCATCAACTTTAGCACAGATCTCTTCCACTATAGCATCTTCCAGACCTAATATCGCAGCCATCGTTGAAGGCTGAAGCTCACATGCTTTTTGCATCGCGTTGGCGCGTTGTGCAACCAATTTCAAGCCATCTTCAAAGCTCAGTGCGCCCGCTGCTACCAAAGCCGAAAACTCACCCAATGAGTGACCTGCAACCATGTCCGGTTGAAAAGACTCTCCCAATGCTTTTGCCAAAATGACCGAATGCAAGAAAATAGCCGGTTGGGTTACGTTGGTTTGTTTCAACTCCTCGTCTGTACCGGAAAACATGACATCCGTGATGCGAAATCCTAAAATATCGTTAGCCTGTTCGAACAAAGCTTTCGTTTCATCATTTAAATTATACAGGTCTTGCCCCATTCCAACAAATTGGGCCCCTTGACCAGGAAATACATATGCTGTTTTCATCCCTTATATTTTTTATTCGTTTATTTGTCTGCTACAATAGGTATTGAATCTGCTTTCTGCAGTCAATGGTTGATGAGAACGAATTCCCGTAAGCGCAAACTTAGATAAATTGCTTTTTATATGCAATATAAATTCATTTCAGCCAGCTATATTCCCATCTTCGGCCGTTCGATCTCATATTGTTCATCTCCTCAGAAGGATCTATCGATCCTTAAATTCAGTCTTCGGGAACAAAACTTAGCGATAACATCTTCTTGGGGTCAAATACATCTTGCGCTATTTCCAGCAGCCCTGTATTAGTCAAGTCCTGAATTTTTTCAATTACTTCGTCCAATAAGATGACACGATCATAGTCCATCACGTTTTTCGCGGCAGAGATAATCATACTCATACGGTTCTCTTCGGTCAAAGCAATCTGACCAATAAATTTCTGCTTCGCCTTTTTTACTGCAGTTTCGGATAGCGGTTGCTCGGTTAGCTTCGCTAGTTCTTTAAAGACGAGTTTTTTAGCTTTTTCAACTTTTTCTTCATCGGTACCGAGGTAAATACTAAATAACCCTGTATCCGAAAAAATAGTATAATTAGATTCAATGGTATAGGCTATTCCATATTTCTCCCGAATAGAAAGATTCAGAATAGAACCCATTCCCATGCCGCCAAGCATATTGTTCAAAAGCAACAGCCCTGTCTTACGCTCATCACGATAACCGTAAGCCAAAGATCCAAGCATGTAATGAACCTGATTAATTGGTTTTGCAACTGCAAGATGCTGTTCAATAATTGGATTGACATCGTTTCTCATCCGCATAATTGTATTTGCTGGAACACCACCAAAGATCTTGTGCAACAATCGCTCAACTTCTTTTAGCGTATAATTACCTGTGATACCAATAACCATTTCATTTGTATCATAGTTTGCCTGCATAAAGTCTACGATATCGCCCTTTTGTAGTGCGAGAAGCTGATCTTCCAGTCCCAAAATATTGTGTCCTAAACCCGACCCCTGAAAAACCAGATCCTCAAAATCGTCTACAATAGACTCTTCTGGGCTATCCAGGTAAGACGCCATTTCATCTACAATGACAGATTTTTCTTTATCCAATTCTATATCGGGAAAAGTGGAATGAAAAAAGATATCTTCAAAAAGATCTAAGGCACGACTTAAATAAGGCTGAAGAATAGAGGCATGTACACAGGTATATTCCTTCGTTGTATAAGCATTCAAATCTCCGCCAACGGATTCCAAATGATTTATAATCTGTTGTGTAGAGCGTCTTTCTGTTCGTTTGAATAAAAGATGCTCAATAAAATGGGCTACACCATATTTTCCAGCAGACTCATCCCGAGACCCCGCATTGATGACCATGCAGACATGTGTAACCGGTAAATTCTGATATTGAAATACTACGCGTATTCCGTTTGAAAGTCTAATAATTT
Source organism: Sphingobacterium sp. UBA6317 (assembly GCF_002440385.1). NCBI lineage: Bacteria > Pseudomonadati > Bacteroidota > Sphingobacteriia > Sphingobacteriales > Sphingobacteriaceae > Sphingobacterium > Sphingobacterium sp. UBA6317. The sequence continues at coordinate 10,319 of NZ_DJTD01000066.1, forward strand.
CGTATTCCATGCAGTATAAACTTGCTGTAACTTCTTTAGTCTATCTATTTTGTGTGCCCGTTAGCCTTGACTATCTCCTCCAAAAAAATATACAATCGTACATTCTTTCGCCACTTTGCTCAATCTTCAAATCATAGGGCACATGAAGTGATCACAAAACTAGGCATTTTTAAACGCAAAACGGTCATAGCGAAATCACTATGACCGTTTTTATATCCTATAGCAATAAGATTATTCAAATTACATACGCGGTGGTCTCATTCCGCCTGGGAATCTGTTCTCGCCTTCAGGGTTCCCCATAGCGAATTTTTGGAACTTGTAGGTAAACAAAATCATAAAATATCGTCCCAAACGGTTGGTACGGCTATCTGTAATCATAGATTCGCTCACTGTCCGGGAAACATTCGTTTGCTGATTCAATAAGTCAAATGCTTGTAAACGTACTGTACCACGTTGTTGACTCAAGAACTTCTGCTCAAGGTACGTATTGATGACAAACGGGTTTGCATTGATACCGGCTCCATAACCACTATTGAATTGCTTCGATAGATCCGCTCCGAAAATTGTAGTTTTTGTGATGTTAACAGAGCCAATCAATGTGGGTGTCCAAGAAGAAACATTCGTCGTACGATTTGTCAATGAATTCTCCGTATGATTAAATTGGTAGCGTACTCCCGGATTGATTTCCAAATTCTCCGAAGGGTTGTATCTAAACATCAAACCTTGATTTAATACAATATTCCGGGCAACATTCTTTTGACCGATGTTATCATCTTTCTCCGTAGAAACATATCCAATATTTTTGTTGTAGGACACCCCGCCCATTAACATAATATTATATGTTTTTTCTTTCAATGACTTTCCGTAATGATAAAAAGAACTCACATTAAATGGTTTATCGCTTGTTTCATTCAAGTAGCCAGTTTCGGATACTAACGTAGAATTTGTTTGTCCAGTTTGATAGTCCATTAAATCATCAAAATAGCTTTTGCTCAAGCTCACAATCTTGTTGTTAGTCAAACCGGCATTAACGAACGCAAAGAAGTTATTTCCTTTTTGAAAATCATTTTTACGGAACCGTACATTCAATTGATGGCTAAATTCCGGATTCAGATTGGCGTTACCGATTACGATACTGGTCCGATTTGTACTCATATCAAAGGGCAAGATCTGCGTTACTGAAGGCTCATTCGGTGTTCCCGAATAATTGACAGAGATATTGGACTGTCTCGAAAATTTATACTCAAAACGTGCAATAGGCATCCAGTTCATATTGTTGCGATGAATTGGAACGACTAAGCCTGAACTGATCGCATCTCCTCTTAATTGGGAAGGTTGAGCTGCTGCTCCAATGGAATAGGTTATTTTATCGCCACTATACAAATAGTTTGCCCCTATTTTATGTGTTGTGAAGGAATAATCGTAATTATAATCAAAATTCAACTTCGGGTCTTCTGCTATAAGGTTTCCATCGCGGTCAAATCCTTGCTGTTTGTTCGAATTATCATACTTATTTTTGTTGAAATCATAGGTAAACTCTACTTTTCCTTTCTCGGAAACAGGTTCAGTATAATTCACCGAGGCTCCTCCATTCCAACTTTTATTATTAGCTTCCAGAATCGTCTTCTCATAGATCGAATCTAAGGGAGCATTTGCATTGTTGGGATCGGCCAACAACCTATCCAGAATGGCATTCTGATCTTTCGTTGTTTTTGCATTATTGAAGTTCATGTTTACAAAAACATTCCTTCCTTTATCATTAAATTTATGATTGTATAAACCGCTAATCCCAAATCTCGGTGCAGTGGAATTGGCAACAATATCTTGCGCCTGAGAATTATTAAATACACTACTACGATACGTGAGCGAATTCGTACCTGTCGTTGCATCGCTCTTGTCGTAGCCAAACTGAGGCGATATTTTGATATAATCTTTCGTTGTAGGCTTCCATTCGACATTTGCTTCGAAACGATGGCTATCACCAACCGTGTTCGAATTGGATGTCACACTGTCCGTCTGCATGATATTAGGCAGTGTATTTTCCTGAAAACGTTGGGATAGTGTTGTATTGTTGCTATGGCTAAAACTATAGCTACCGTAAACAGTCAGTTTATCATTAAAGTCTTTGCGGTAATTCAGTCCTATGGAACCAATTTTTGTCAAACCGTCCGAGCCACCAAACATACCACCACCTCGGCGGCCGCCACCACCCTGGCCACGGCGGGCGCCACCACCTACAGTACTAAAATCGAATAAGGGGGCATTGGTATTGTTCAAATTCCCCAGCACCGAAATTTGTTCACCTTCACGCATCCCCATCCACATACCGGTAGCCTGATAGCGATCTTCTGTTCCCACGCCAGCCCGTAGGGTAGTCATATGCCCAGTATTGTATTTGGGATCTATCTGAATATTCAACACCTTTTCCGAATCACCGTTTTTATTGCCAGTGACATTGGCCATATCACCATAATCATCGATGACCTGCATCTTTTGGATAATATTTGCAGGTAAATTTTGGGTAGCTGTCTTTACATCTCCACCAAAAAAGTCCTTACCATTAATACGAACCCGCTTTACGGATTCACCTTGTGCTGTAACGTTACCATCTTTATCCACTTCGACTCCCTGTAACTTTTTCAACGCGTCTTCCGCAACGGCGCCATCGCGGAGCTTTAGATCTTTCATGGTGTATTCCAGGGTATCACTTTTAACAACGACAGTAGGGACACCATCAACCACAACTTCCTGCAGCATCTGTGAATTCTGTTGTAAAGTTAAACTTGGAATTATATATTTTGACTCGCCTTTAGGAATACTAAATTCCTTTTCAAAGCGCTCGAAGCCTAAGTTTGAAACGGTAATTTTAAAGGTATCGGATTTGATCTTATCAAAGATAAAAATCCCCGCCATATTGGATCCTGTAGTCATAGAATCCAACTTTGACGTCAGCTTAACCGTCGCCCCGGCAACAATTCGATTCTTGTCATCTTTCAAGATTCCCTGTACGCTATTCGTCTGGCCATAAACAGTCCATCCCATCAGCATACTAAACAACAAAAGCATAAAGCCTCTCATAATATGTATTTTTATATTTCTATAATTGTTAAATCTTTGACACCAAAACTATTGCCCAAGTTTAATATTGAAACAATATGGCCCAGACCGGAACAACTTCTTATTTTGCTAATGAAAATTATTCCATCATATTAATAGTCTAGTGCTCTAAATCTTTACAAAAGAAGACATTATTAGTGTTAATTAATGTAAATGGCCAATATTCACACAGAAGTTACAATAAATAACTCCAAATTTATTTGTAATTTCGGCTATTTTAAGAATCGCATATGCTATTATCATATTATCAGGAACAGTGGATTGAAGCCGGTTGTGACGAAGCTGGAAGGGGCTGTCTGGCAGGGCCCGTTTTCGCTGCAGCAGTGATTTTCCCAACAGACTATTACCACGATCTCCTTAACGACTCCAAACAACTTAGTGAGAAAAAAAGGATGATGTTGCGGCCAATTATCGAACGCGAAGCTCTCGCATTTGCAGTTGCCAGTGTTTCAGCCGAAGAAATAGATCGCATAAACATCCATAATGCAAGCTACTTAGCCATGCACAAGGCGCTTGATCTCTTAAAGACCAAAGCGGAGTATATCATCGTTGACGGAAATAAGTTTATTCCCTATCAACAAATTCCGCATACATGTATCGTCAAGGGGGATGGCAAGTATGTGTCGATCGCAGCTGCTTCAATTCTGGCCAAAACTTATCGGGATGAATATATGGACAACATTGCTGTGGATTATCCCCACTACGACTGGCTCAACAACAAAGGGTACCCAACAGTTAAACACAGAACAGCTGTATTGGCGCATGGGTCTACGCCACATCATAGAAAAAGCTTTAGAATAACTGATCCACAACTCAAATTATTCTAAAGCTCACACAATAAAAAGAAACAGCAGCTAAGCCACTGTTTCTTTTTTATTCCCTTTAAAGGAGAAATATATCGCCGCCCCTATTCCCAATACTAGAACAATAGACGAGATTAAAGTCAATACATTACCCAATTTGTGCGACTCTGGATCAAAAACAAATTCTACCTTATGCGTTCCTGCAGGTAACTGCAGTGCTCTTAAGATATAATCCGCACGAATAATAGGCGTTTCCTTTCCATCCACATAAGCTTTCCACCCTTTATCGTAAAATACTTCAGAAAATACCGCAAAGGCATCATTGGCAGATGTATATTCATATTGCATTTTATCGGGATGGTAGGAGGTCAACTTAATCTCTCCTGTCGTTGAAGCATTCGAAGTTTTAGCCTTAATCTCATTTTGATATTGTTGATTCACAAAGGCCTCCTTATGTGGGTCAAACGAACTGATTGCCTGCATTTCTTCGGCATTTCCTTTTACAAAACTTACCCGATCTACAAACCAAGCATTTCCTGCAGCTGTACTTCTTCTTACAATACGTTGTGACTGATTCTGAGGATCTGTCGTAATCAAATAACGTACGTTGAACATATCCAATACATCTTCGTTAAGGGCGCCATTAAATTGATTTTCCAAAATTTCCTGGAAACGCATTAATTTTGCTGCATGGTATCCGCCTAAGGATTTATGGAAGTAGGACGGCCGGGCATCCGAAAACGGATCCGAAGTCAAGTCAAGCACGCGGTAGCTTGGATCTTTATCCATTAAGATCAATTGATCCACTTCACGTTGTTGGAATACTTGCTGTGCTGTAGCCCCCTTCTCCATAAAAGATTTATCATTCAAGAAGCGCTTATCTACACTCCATAAATCAAACAGGAATAAGACGAGCAAAGCCCCTAATAATACACCCTCGCTCAGTTTTTTCTTTAAAAAGACCCAAACGAATCCAAAGGTCAGCAAAACAATGAAAAAAGAACGGTAGGCATCTTTACTCGCGATATCTTTGCGATCCAGAACCAACTGGTTTGCCAACTCTGTCGCAAAGGCCTTATCACCGATTTGACGCTCTAACATTTCTACCAAATTGCTATGCCCCGCATTTCCAAAATTCAAAAAGAGATCCGGCATTATGGCAATCAACAGACAGACTCCACCGACTCCAATAAAAGTATATAAGATTTTTTTATCTAAGTTTGGTATCTCCTTAGCACGTGTTAACAGTTCATTTAATGCCATAATCGCCATCATTGGCACTGTAATAGAAACCACAACAAGAATAGATTCAACAGCCCTAAACTTATTGTACATGGGGAAATAGTCAAAGAACAGATCCGATACAAGGGTAAAGTTTTTTCCAAATGACAAAAGCAATGCTAAAATGGTTGTTGCCAAAATCCACCACTTGAAGCGATCCTTGACAATAACAAGGCCCAACACAAATAGGAAGAAAACTCCTGCCCCAAAATACCATGGTCCCGAAGTAAAACGTTTGTCGCCCCAATAGGTTGGCATGCCTTGCGCCATCTGGCCAGCTTGAATCTCCGACGCCCCTCCTCGTTCCATTAAGAACTTAGCGACATGTGATTTCTCGTCCAATTGTCCTCCAGTTGAACCACCATAGGCATTCGGAATTAAAAAGGTAATGGTTTCACCAATCCCTTGGCTCCACTCATAGGCATATTCTTTATCAAGCCCTTTCTCTTTAGCATTGTTGTTATCAACCTTCGTGATATTGGCATGCCCACGCGTACTTAATTTACTATATTCCCAAGTCGGCAATAAAATAGATGCATTTACCATCAAAGCGATGACCACTGCAATAATCTGCCTTCCTGAAGCTATAAAAAAACCTTTTAATTGCTTTTGTTTAAGTGCATCGATGAACGTGAAAATCACGTATACCATGAGGACAATCAACAGATAATAGGTTGTCTGTAAGTGATTGACGCGAATTTCCAGCGAAAGAAACAACGCCAATAATACAGGCCCCCACAATTTACTTCCCCGGTAACACATAATAACCGCAGCAATAACAGGCGGAATAAATGCGATTGCATTGGCCCTTGTTATATGCCCAGCTTCAATATAAATAAAATTATAGGATGTAAATGCAATGGCTATTGCGCCGACTGCGGCAAGCCAGGGTTTGATCCGTAAGACACTAAAAAGGAAATAAGCCCCCAACAAATAAAATAGCACCGTATCCATTGGGCTCGGAAAGGCGAACTTAACCGCTTTTAAGAAATAGGTACCAATGTTATTCTCATTTTCTTGCCAAATTTGATAAGTCGGCATTCCGCCAAACATCGAGTTAGTCCATAAGGGCGCTTTACCATCCTTTGCCTTAAAATCAAATAATTCCTTCTGCGCCGCCTGCGCCTGTACCACATCCGACTGCGCCAGTGTTTTTCCTTGCCAAACAGGGGTAAAATAAAAAAATACGAGCGCAATAAATATCGCAATAACGATCAAATGTGCTGAATTCGCCTTAAACCAATTTTTCATCCGTATAAATTTGTCATTTTAAGGTGATGAATATATCTAATTTATTCAACTTACCAAATAATCGTTCATTCATAACTTGCTTTTCGTTGTATCTATGAACACATTATTCGCGGTTTGATAAATCTCGATGATTTCATTTACCTTCTTAGGTTGTTTAAAAGTCTTAAAAGCCAAACTTAGATAAATTTGTTTTTATATACAATTATAATTATCGCTCAGTGTCCTGTTAACAGCAAGGTGTTAGCTGTATTGACTCGGCAATCGATCGCTCTTCCTTTTAAATACATAAATAGAAGGTATCTAGAAAAACCGGGCCAAGCCTTTGGGCACTCAATAGCTGAAAGGTTGCCTTAGCGAGGGACACATAAAAAAGGGAGCAAAATTTTTTGCCCCCTTGTAATTAAGATCTCATTTTTACCGCCGTTCCCGTTGCGCCCACCATCATCATTCCTCCTGTTCCTACCGTCTGGAAGTCCAGTCGAACCCCAACGACCGCATCAGCGCCCAAGGCGCGTGCACGGTCTTCAAGTTCACGCAGCGCTGCTTCACGGGTTTCCTGGAATGCGCGTTCATAAGAGTTGGATCTTCCGCCAAAAAAATCGCGAAAACCCGCCATCATATCCTTGATTGCATTTGCCCCCAGAACCACTTCGGAAGAGACTATTCCCAAATAGCGTTCAATTTGGTGTCCCTCAATAGTACCTGTTGTTGTCAATAACATATTTTATTCTCCTTTTTGAATTAACTTATTAATATTGGATAGCTCACCAAAAACAACCAAAATATCACCCTCTTCCATGATCGTTTCCGATGCGGCAATTCCTGAAGCTTCTTTTTGTTCTTTAGTCACACCATCCTTTTTCATTTCTGTAATTTTCACGGTGGTTAAGACGATCACCTTGTATAAATTCGTCAGGTTCGCTTCACGCAAGGTCATCCCCACGTAACGCGCCGGAACTTTAGTCTCCACAATAGAGTATTTATCCGAGACTTTAAACGAATCGACGATATCAATATTGTCTAAACGCATTGCCAACCGCTCAGCAGCCTCTTCTTCCGGCATGATATATTCATTGATTTCCATGGCCTCCAACACAGTTTTTTGTAAATCTGAAACAATTCGACCAATGATGCGTTTAACTTTCAACTGTTTTAAGAGCGCCACGGTCATGAGCGAAGCTCCCTCATCCTCTCCAATTGCAACAATGACAGCATGAGCATCTTTAAGCGGTAATGACGATACCGCTTCTCGGTCGGTGGTATCTAGGCATACCGTGTGCGTTATCTTGTCCTTTAATTGTTCAACGATACTGAGATTTCGGTCGGCACCAATCACCTCATGCCCGAGTTCAGTAAGATGTACCCCTAAAGAACGTCCAAAATGCCCCAATCCTAAAACAATATACTTCATATCTCAAACTAAAATAAATTTACCTTTATTTCCAAGCTATCTTTCAATTTATATGCTCATATTCCGCTGATAAAGGCATCAAATTTAGCCAAAACGGTCACTTGTCTGCTTAAAACAAGATCTTTTCTTCCGGAAATACAATATTTCTCCGGGTTGTATTTTTAATAAAAGCCACCAATAGCGTCAACATCCCAACACGTCCAACAAGCATTGTCAACGCAATAATTAATTTCCCCCCCATACTGAGCGAGGGTGTAATCCCCAAACTTAATCCACATGTTGTATAGGCTGATAGTGCTTCAAAGAGGAGTGCTTTCATACTCTTATCTGGATCAGTAAAAATGAGCACAAAAAAACTAAATCCAACCACAAAAAACGACAATAAAATAATCGCAAAAGCCTTGTTAACAGATTCGCCGGCTATTCGCCTTTTAAAAATCTCTATATATTCTTTTCCTTTAGCCAGCGAAACAATATTCAACAGTGAAACAGCAACGGTAGTTACCTTTACTCCCCCACCAGTAGATCCGGGAGAGGCCCCGACCCACATCAGCAGCATAATCAAAAAAACAGTTGGTGGCCCAACAAAACTCAAATCAACACTATTGTAACCTGCCGAACGTGCGGCATTGGCCATAAAGAAGGAAGTCGCCCATTCCCCATCGATTCCCTTTTCAAGAGAAAGTGTATTCCCTCGCTCCAAGAAATAGAAAAACAAAGTGGCACCTACAATAATAATCGCATTACAGACCAGCACCAATTTAGAATTAAAGCTAAAGCTCCATGCTTTATGCTTATAGTTTTTCTTTGTGATCCATCGGTGATAATAAAGCAATATGGATTCTTTCATATAGGTGTAGAAATTCAATACTATTCCAAACCCCAGACCGCCCAGAATGAAAAGCGAGGACAATGCCAATTGGAACGGATAATTGAATTTATAGGCTTCATGGGTAATTCCTCCAGATAAGATCGAAAATCCAGCATTACAGAATGACGAAATGGAATGAAAGATCGAAAAGAAAACCATGCTCCCCAAATTTGGGAAATTAGCACTTTCCAAGGTACTAAAGATCAGTATCGCTCCAAGAAATTCAAACAGCAGCGTAATAAAGATCATGGTCAATAGGGTTTTAATGACGGAGGCTACTTTATTTTCACCTAAAATTTCACCAAACATCAATTGATTCTTAAATGAAAATCCACCCGAAAAAAAATAACCAAAAAAACCTGTAAATGTCATAATACCTAATCCTCCAACCTGTATCAAGACAATGACCACAGTTTGTCCGAACATGCTAAAATTTGTTGAAATATCGGCAACCGACAAGCCCGTGATACAAACAGCGCTTGTTGCCATAAATAAGGCGTCCACAAAACTTAACGGAGCTTCTACCGTGGTCCGCGGCAACATCAAGAGTACCGTGCCAAGCAGGATAAGAGCGAGGAAACTGATGACAAATAATATGGTCGGATTAAAATAAAAATTATCAAAGAAAAGTGTGCTCTTCGACAGCTCCGCGATAAAAATTAGATAGATTCCGAGATAAACCCACTGTTCTCTTGAAAAAACAGCGAGTGCTCCAAACCCTGCAAAACGGGCAATAAGAATAAATACAAAGTAAATGAGAATAACCAAGCCCGAGTAATGCTCCACAGCAATTTTTTTGAGTGCGTAAATGGAGGATGACTCGCGGAGAGCAATCATGAAAAAGAGCACAAAGAATAGATAATGAATTGTTTTACCCAGCAATTTCCCTAATGCAGGATCAGTAACATAGCCTACATTAAATAAAACGATTGCAGCGCAAATCATGCTCACATAGAACATGATTTTGTCTACAAGCCCATTTTTATATTTGAAAACAAATCGGATAAAACTTAAAATCGAATCTATCATAATGTCTCAAACTAAGATAAATCTGTCAATAAATGCAAATCTATCTCCGTTGTGTTTTTTGGCACGCCGACTTAACCAAGGCAACCTTTTCACGTGAAACGGATCTTTAATTTCCTGCCCCTTCTTTCTCGAGTTCCTTTTCAGCTTTTTCACGGTCACGCTTCCGCTTCTCTTCAATCTTTGCCGCCTCTTTGGCCTCATCTTCTTTTTCTTCCTTCAGCAACTCCTCAGGCGTTTTGTGCTTCTTAAATATACTTGAAATCATTTTCTTGGCCTTGCTGATTCCCCCAACGACTTTTTCAACTTTTCCAGCTGTGTTCATCAGTTTAGCTTCCCGTTCTGGACCAAGGCCGACACATTGCTTAATTCCAACCAACAAAGTCTGCCACATCGCTTTAAAAAATGGATGATTGTGGTCCCTGCGCTTATTGATATGCCCTACCGTATATTTACCGTATAAATCCGGATTGCCCGGATTAAACAACACCTGATTAATCATAAAAGACAGCAGCCCCTTTTTTTCTCGACGACCGTCATCACCTGGCTCCGACAGGATATTAACTTTGAGGTCATCATAATCCATTTTAAAGGTTCCTTTACTACGGTAATCGTTAGCCCATATGTCAAATGTAATCTGACTGAGATTGCCCGATTTAACCTCAACATTTAACAATGGCCGGATCATCTTATTAACGACCGTTAGATCCATTTTCCCAAGTGTGCCCTTGTAGGTATAGGCCCCAACTTTAGAGGTCATATCAAAAACAAAATTGGTAGAAAGCTTGCCCGCATTCATAAAATTGCTGCTCAAATTTGCACGCATGAGCTTCTGCTTAATCAATTTTGTCGAATCATTTGTCACATTCAATATCGTGCCATACGTGTGATCAAAAGTAATGGTACCGATTTGACTATACTCATCACTCATTTCAGCATACGTAATTCCTATATTATCTAAAATTAATGAATCAATTCCCAAGCGTGTCGACATCTGCATTAATTTCATGTGCGGAGCATTTCCAATCTGACTGGTTGGTGGGCTTTTATAATGTTTATCACTATAAATCGAAAGAGAACCATTTTTTAAGCGTGCATTTTGTGCATATATTTTCTTATCACGAGAAAGCTCGGCAAAATTGAATCCCGTCAAAAGCAGGGTATCCATTTTCAGCACCATATAGCTTCCACCTTCACCTTTCTTCCGGTAATAAGCAGCCTTATTCAGCGTCGGCTGATAAGCAACTTTAGTCAAGAGGACATTGCGATTTTTACTATTGATTTTCAACTGATCAAAGTTTACTTTATAAAACCCGTCCGGAGTTTTATAGGTAAAACCAGGAACCTCAATATCAATCATTTTCGTATGATAAAAGCGCTGCTTGTCTCGCTCAGAAGTCGAATCGATTAAAACGTCATCTATACGAACCTTGACCTTCTTGACTTCGAAATCTTGATAAACCCCTTTTTGGACCTGCGTATATTTAAAATCGATATCATTCAAATTGACAGCCCGAACCTGAATTTTTTTCAGATTATCCTTTATCTTCTCATACAATGGTTTTTTAGGTCCCCTACTCACCGTATCGTTATAACGGTGTACCTCATTGATGACATGAATCGTTGGTGTTTCGACGGTGATATCATTCAAAAAAAGTTCCTTATCCATTAATACCCTTCGGATACCAAAGCTTTTTATTTTCAGCCTATTGATGGAAATTTCAAAGCGGTTATCTGGCGCTTTTTTGACCAACTCCAACTTTTTATATACGGAACTGTCTGAGACGAGCTGCAGATTGTCTATTGTTATATTACCTAATAATAGGTTGACGTGGATATCGTCGTATGTAATAGTATACAAATTGTCCGTTGCTTGAGACACCAGCTGCTTGATTTTAGTATCTAAAAGGGGCTTCCACTTACTGCTAAAATACCAAATACCACCAGCCAACGCCAGTAGGATAAACGCTACAATACCAAGAATCCATTTGAAAATAGGCTTCATAAAGTCACAATCTCTTTGTAATTTCGTCTTTATTTTATTGAATAACAAACAAAATTAAGCCCATTTTGTTTGAATTACGACTAAATAAAGTGAATATGCTGCGTAAAACACAATTATTTTTATTTCTTGTACCACTATCTCTACTTTTTTTAGGTTCCTGCACCAAAACAAAGCATGAAACGGGCTTCTATTTTTGGAAGACCGTATTTCAGTTAGATACCGCAGAAAGCCGCTCCTTAAAAGAAATTGACGCGAAATCTATCTATGTCCGCATCATGGATATTGATCTCGATCCATCCGGTGTACAAGCCGTCCCTATTAGCCCCATTACGTTTACGCAACCTGTCCCTAAAGAACAGCAATTGATTCCTGTAGTATTCGTCAACCAACGTGTTTTTGCAGAGATGGATAGCCTGCAGATCAGGGGAGTGGCAAATAAGATTGTTCCGTTTGTGACGGCTAAAATACAACAAGCTGGGAAAGAAAAATTTACCGAACTCCAACTGGACTGCGATTGGACAAAGACATCCCGTGATAAATTTTTCTATCTGCTCAGCTATTTGCAGCAATTACCGGCATTAAAAGATGTTATCGTGAGCTCTACGCTGCGGCTCCACCAAGTCAAAAATACGGTCACCAGCGGAATTCCGCCTGTGAAAAAAGCGATGTTGATGTGTTACAACATGGGAAATCTCAGACAATTTGGCAATCAGAACTCCATTTTAAATCAACAGGACCTCAAGACCTATCTAAGCGGAACATTACGCAACTATCCCATGGAAATGGATATTGCATTACCGCTATTTCAGTGGTTTGTCGTTTTCAGAAATAATAATTACATCGGTATTTCAAAACATATCAACGAAGAGGATATTAAAGACTCGGCGTTATTTACCCATAACCCCAATACGAACCTCTATATTTTAACAAAGGATCTCCCAAAAGCAAACCTTAAAAAGGGAGATGTTATACGTTTTGAATCCATCAATCAGGATGAACTCCTACAAACGGCAAAATTTTTGAAGGGAGAGCTGAAAGGAAAAGAACACCGGATTATTTTTTATCATTTAGATCAAGCTACACTAGCAAACCATGGCAATGCCGAATTACAAAAAATTATTGCTGCTTTCTAGCACTACATTAGCTTTCTTCTTTGGAGAGATTGCAACCAATATCGCCTGTGGTCCTGAAGTGGATCCTTACGACAATCAAACGACATATTATCTCCCCAATCTGGAGGACAATGGATTTTCTGCCTTTCAATTCATCCCCTACCAATTTCTTTATACGGAGGAAGCACCAGTCAAAGAAAGTTTAATCAATTCCGAAACTTGGGTGAAGCACCTCGGTTCCCAGGTCAAGGTTAAGGATGTCGAGCAATTGATGTACAACAGCAACGCTGCAACCGCTAATTTAGCGAGCAATCAACAAAAGTCGACTTGGATCAACCTGCCAGATTCCATTAAAGGAAATACGTTCTTAAGCACATTGATTGACGGAAAACATGAAGCTGAACGCGCTTATTTTATGTTCACCAAAAAGCAGGAACCCATCACGAATATTCAACATAACTATTGGGATCCGGATACCCGAAATTTCAAAGAAATCACACAATTAGCTGAACTCGCCGAACAGCAGATCCCCAAGTACCCCAAAAATAGCTTTCTCTATATCCGCTATGCTTATCAAGCTGCCCGTTTATATCTATTTGGGCAGGAATACGCCAAGAGCATGACGATTTATGAAAAGTACCTGCAATCTGCTAAGGGAGACGAAGCTATCCTCAATTGGGCACTATCCAACTATGCGGGGGCTGTCCGCAAAAATGGTGATCCTGCAAGGGCAGCTTATCTCTTTTCCAAATTATTCACCGCCAGTCCGGAAAGGCGTATCCTCGCATATGCTAATTTCCATTATATTACAGCCAGCGATGCCGAGATATTTCAATATGCAAAAAATGATGCCGATAAATTCAACATCAATGCGATCATTGGCTTTGGAACAAGTGACTATGCCCTGAAATATCTGAGCGACTGCTATCAGCTCGATCCTGCTAACACCGTCAATGCGGTACTATTAGGACGCGAAGTCAATAAGATAGAAACAGAAATGAACGAGTCTTTTTACCTCAGTAGCGATAATTATAATTACTACAGTAAAAATGACGATAAAGGAAAGGTTAAACTACATCTGGATTCGCTCCGCAATTTTGCGCTAAAACTTTATCGCGACAAAAAATATGTTCAACCCCAATTGGGCCTTATTACTGCTGCCTACCTAAGTTGGATGAATAAGGAAAATGCTTTAGCAAAAGAATACCTTGCTGGAATAAAAGAGACTGACCTCAGTCCAAAATTGATTGATCAGCTTCAAATTACCCGATTGCTCACGCAATTGACGGACTGGCAAAGCAGTAAGCAGCTGGATGAAGTTCAATTGACCAAAACCTTATCGTGGTTAGAAGAAAAAGCAAAACTAGATGGTAAAGAAGATATCCGCAAACAAAACTGGGGTTATAGTGCTTTTGAATACAGCAACTATAGTTTAATCTGCCGGAACATTTTACAAAATCTTGTTGTAAAACACTATTTGAACACACAAGACACCGCTATGGCTAGTTTAGCTGCTGTAAAGGCAGATGCTTTTTACAACTATGGCTTTGTGAAAGACTCATTGGAAGATAATATGCAGTGGACAACAATGCACTTTTGGGAAAATAGCCTTACACCTAAAACGCTGTTAAAAATAAGGAATTTATTGTCGGACAATTCCCAACAGAACACCCTGTCTAAATTCTTATTGAAAGATATCAAACATTTTAATAGGGATTATCTCACCGAATTACTGGGTACAACTTATTTGCGCGAACTGGATTTCCAAAAAGCAGCAAAAACATTAGCAGCACTTCCTAAAGACCATAAAATAAAGGAAATTAAAAACTGGTATAGCACGGATGAAGATGACATCAAACCCAACCCCTTTATTGTGACGATAAATGACTATCCCAAAAAATACGGAAAGGAAAATACAACCAAACTAAAATATGCTGAACGGATGGCGCGGTTGGAAAATGCGATAAAAACGGAAAAAGACAATCAGAAAAAAGCGGAATATTACTTTCAAATGGCTACAGGTATCTATCAGACAAGTACCTACGGCAATGCATGGTCCATCGTATCCTACGATTGGTCATCGACAGATAACCATGCTCCCTCAACACTCCATTGGCAACGAAACTACCTACAGACTAAATCGGCAAAGGAATGGTATAGCAAAGCGCGCGCGCTCAGTTCCAATAAAGAATTCAAGGCTAAATGCACTTTTATGCTGGCCAAAAGCGAACAAAAGGATTTTGTTTATACCAATGAATCGCGTTGGCAGTATTATGATTCACCTTTGAAAAATCCTTTTTACCGCTTTTCAATGCAAAATAGGTACTTCAAAGAATTGAGCACACAATATAAAGATACCCCATTCTTTACCATCGCGTCAAAAGAGTGTACCTATCTTCGCGACTTTTTAAACTTGACACAAGCGATACAATAAGGGCTGCCGCCTACCTTGCTTTATAAAAATATAGCGCCTTTCTGATGTAGGAAGGCGCTATATTTTTATAAAGATTAAGATCTACTATCTTCATTATGATATATACTGAGGTAGCTATCATAGCGGGAACTCTCAATATAGCCTTCTTCCACAGCCTCCATAATGACACAACCGGGTTCATTGATATGCCTGCAATTATGAAATCGACATTGATTCATCAACGCGCGCATCTCTGGAAAAAAATGGGATAGCTCCTGTTTTTCTATATCGACAATTCCCAACTCACGAATACCAGGCGTATCAATTAACTTCCCTCCAAAAGGAAGATCAAACATTTCAGCAAAAGTAGTTGTATGCTTTCCTTTGTCAGACCAATCGGAGATTTCACCAGTTTTCAACCCGTATTCAGGAACGATTGCATTGATCAACGTTGATTTGCCAACCCCAGAATGACCTGATACCAAGGTTATTTTATCTTTAAGCAGTTGCTTGACAACGTCGATATTGGTACCGGTTAACGCAGAAACCTCGAAACAGGGATAGCCAATATGTTCATAAATAGCTTTATAGTCTGCCAATATCTCCAACCCTTCATCACTAAAAAGATCCAATTTATTGAAAATAATTACGGCAGGAATTCCGTAGGCCTCCGTTGTTACTAGAAAGCGATCGATAAAACCTAAAGATGTTGGCGGCGAGGCAAGTGTCACCACTAAAAAAGCTTGATCCAGATTTGCTCCGATAATTTGAGTTTGCTTAGACAGATTGACGGATTTTCGAATGATATAATTTCGACGAGGTTCCAGTTCGTGAATGACCGCACTTTCCTGATCAGGTTCCACATCAAAATGTACCCAATCCCCCACAGCAACAGGATTAGTCGTTTTTATTCCTTTAGTACGAAACTTTCCTTTAATACGACAATCGTATCTTTTATCATCTTCGCCCAAAACTTGATACCAACTACCTGTCGATTTAGTTACCAGTCCTCTCATAAATCCTGTTGCATTAAATGTGTCATAGTACAAAAATCGGAAAAATTTATTAAACTTACCCTTTGATGAATTTCTTACCTTTGTAAGGAGACTAAAATTCAATTTTGTGAAAAAACTATTTCTTCTAGATGGAATGGCTCTTATATATAGAGCTTATTTTGCATTGAGCAAAACTCCCCGAATTACCTCAACAGGGTTAAATACAGGAGCAATCATGGGATTTACCAATACCCTATTGGATGTATTGAAAAATCAGCAACCTTCCCACATAGCAGTAGTGTTCGACACGGCGGCACCTACCGCACGACATATTGAATTTGAAGCTTATAAAGCACATCGCGAATCTATGCCAGAAGACCTTGCGGCCTCTATCCCCTATATCAATCGCTTAATTGAGGGCTTCAATATTCCGATCATCACCATGGATGGTTACGAGGCCGACGATATTATCGGTACGCTGGCAAAAAAGGCTGAAAAGCAAAATTTTCAGGTCTATTGCATGACACCGGATAAAGATTTCGGGCAACTTGTGTCTGAAAATATCTTTATCTATAAACCTGCACGCATGGGTAATGGAGCAGAAGTACAAGGTGTCAAAGAGATTCTTGAAAAATGGGAAATTTCTGACGTTTGCCAGGTCATCGATATCCTTGGTCTTTGGGGCGATGCCGTGGACAATATCCCTGGTATACCTGGAATTGGAGAAAAAACAGCGAAAAAACTTGTTCAGGAATACGGATCTGTCGAAGGCATTATCGCTAACGCGGATCAGCTTAAAGGAAAAATGCGCGAGAATGTGGAGAATTTTGCAGAACAAGGGCTTATCTCCAAAAAATTAGCCACTATTTTATTGGATGTACCCATTGAACTTGATGAAAAATCCCTAGAACTGGAAGATCCAAACAAAGAAATCCTTGAACCACTATTTGCAGAATTGGAATTCCGAACACTTGGAAAACGAGTTTTCGGCGATGAATTCTCCGTACTTGACAAGAGCATTCCTACAAATGGGCAAATGGATTTATTTTCGACAACAACGACGACAATTACCACGACCGAAATTGTCACTGAAATCAGTGTCGAAAATGTCGCAATAAATAATATACATAATACAGCACATGAGTATGTTTTGGCCGACACAGCGGAAAAACAAGTAGCGCTAGCCGAACAGCTTGCGTCTTTAGATAGTTTTTGTTTCGACACAGAAACAACAGGATTGGATGCAAACCTTGCCGATATTGTGGGCTTATCATTTTCTTTTGAAAACGCTAAAGCGTATTATGTCCCAACACCTGCCGATCGTGAGGGTGCTCAAGCTATAGTCGATATTTTCAAGCCAGTTCTAGAAAACCCAAACATCGAGAAAATAGGACAAAACATCAAATACGATATTTTGTTATTAGCACGCTATGGTGTAAAGGTACAAGGTTCGCTTTTTGACACCATGCTTGCACATTATCTAATTGATCCAGATACCCGCCACGGGATGGATGTACTTGCAGAAAATTACCTGAATTACAGCCCGGTATCAATCACCGAACTTATCGGTGAAAAGGGAAAGAAGCAAGGGAATATGCGCGACGTTGAAGTCGAAAAAATAAAAGAATATGCTGCTGAAGATGCAGACATTACCCTGCAGCTAAAAAATGTGTTTCACCCGCTTCTTGTCGAGACCAACACCATGCAGCTCGCTCAGGATGTCGAATTCCCATTAGTCTATATACTCGCTGAAATTGAACGAAACGGTGTAAAAATAGATGTTCCGGCACTTGAAGAGTTTTCAAAAACACTGGAGCAGGACATTAAAAATCTCGAGGAATCCATCTTTGAGAAAGCGGGCGTAAATTTCAATATCGCCTCCCCTAAGCAATTGGGAGAAGTCTTATTCGATAAACTGCAACTGGATCCTAAAGCTAAAAAAACAAAAACGGGACAATATAAAACAGGTGAAGATGTGTTATTGGCATTGGCCCATAAATCAGATATCGTCCAAGATATCTTGAACTTTAGGCAGATGCAAAAACTCAAATCTACCTATGTTGATGCGCTACCTGAATTGATAAACCCCGAAACAGGGCTCATTCATACGTCATACAATCAAGCGGTTGCCGCAACAGGCCGTCTGAGCTCAACTAATCCGAACTTGCAAAATATCCCGATCCGTACCGAACGGGGGAGAGAAGTCAGAAAAGCCTTTATCCCAAGATCTGAAAACAACGTGATCCTCTCAGCCGATTATTCACAGATTGAACTCCGCCTGATTGCCGAACTCAGTAAAGATCAGAATATGATGGAAGCATTTAGTCAAGGTCACGATATCCACCGGGCAACAGCCGCGAAAGTCTATAATGTGGATTTTGATGCCGTTACTTCTGAACAACGTCGCAATGCGAAAGCAGTTAACTTCGGCATTATCTATGGCCAGTCGGCGTTTGGCCTTTCCCAAAACCTTGGCATATCTCGTAAAGAAGCATCCGATATCATCAATGAATATTTTAACCAATATACAGGTATAAAAAAATACATGAGTGATGCCGTCGAGTCTGCAAAAGAGAAGGGTTACGTTGAAACAATTTTAAAACGAAGACGTTATTTGAGAGATATCAATTCTGCAAACATCACCGTTCGCGGATTCGCTGAAAGAAACGCAATTAATGCTCCGATCCAAGGATCGGCGGCAGATTTGATCAAACTTGCCATGATCGCCATTCAGAAGGAAATTGAGCAGCGAGGTTTAACAGGCAAAATGATCATGCAGGTGCACGATGAATTGGTTTTTGACGTACCTAAAGACGAGATCGAGGTATTCAAAAAAATTATTTTGGACAAGATGTCCAATGCTATAAAAACAAGTGTTCCTTTGATCGTAGAAATTGGAGAAGGCAAAAATTGGCTAGAAGCACACTAAAGTTATGATAAAAAAATTCATCCATATCTTATTATTATTGTCTTTGTGCAGCTTTACAAACCTGTATGCACAGGATGAAAAACCTGTATTCTATGAAAAATTAGACCAGGGATTGATTCGTTTTTATTTTGACAAATATTATTATTTGGTTTCAAAAGAGTGCGAGTTTAAAACGATTGAACGTGTGAGCAAATTTGATTTTGCAAAGCAAGTCTTTGACGGAGAGTTTCGCGATTTTGCGCCAAATGGAGCGAGAATACTCATTGGCTCCTATAAAGATGGCAAAAAAGAAGGCGTATTTCAAGCTTTCCATCCAAATGGAGTGCTGAAATGGGAAGTAAATTTCCAGAATAACCATCCGATCGGTGATTGGAAATATTACTATCCGGACGGAAAACCACTATTGACCATAACTTATAGTGAACAAGGCTACTTTATAAAAGATTACTGGGACAACAGGGGCAAACAGGAAGTAATAAATGGCGAAGGCAATTATGAATTTTCTATTCCGTTTGAAGGATTTACTGAATTTGGGTTTGATTTCTATCTACGCAAAGGAAAGGTAAAAAGCGGCAGGCCACAGGGAAACTGGAATACATATTTCTACAATGTGGGTCAGCAACCCGTTTATGCTATGACACAACGCTTTGCAAATGGTGTGCTCACAATGACATATGACGACAATGGCGACCTAAATAATGAGGATTTCATGTCGCTAAGCATCCTCCCTTATGACTATTTTATACGAGCGGAACTATTTAACGGTAAGTCTTGCAGCTTTGATGATTATTCCAATTTTTATGCTTTCTTAACTAAACGTTTTAATGACAATCTCAATAAAACCGGACTAGATATCACCAAGCAGGTTAATTTTTCTTACCTCGTGGAAGTAAAGAAAACCGGAATGGCTAATCTAAAAAGTCTCAAGTTAACATCAGATTCCGGAAACGAATCTTTCGATGGCATTTTGAGCCGTATTGCGAGAAGTATTGACTTCTATTTCCCTACGTATAAAGACAACCAGCCTCAAGACGACCTCATCAGAGTGTCTGGTGGGATCACACAGGGTAACGATGGAAAAATCTATACCCATTCAATTAAAATCGAAAGACAAATAGACAATTCGAGTAAATAATTATCTTTGCAGAAATAAATAGATATGAAATTTCATAAAGAAGGATACACCACATTAGCGATCGCTGTACTTTTTATCTTCATTATCAATGCCGTTGCGGATTATTATGACGCTCCGCAATATGCCAAATGGTTTATTTATGCGCTATCAGCATTCCTATTCATTACAGTTGTCCAGTTTTTCAGAAGTCCCAAAAAAGTGGTCAACCCGCAGGATGACGTGATTCTTTGTCCAGCGGATGGAAAAGTTGTTGTTATCGAAGAAACTGAGGAAAATGAGTATTTCCATGATAAGCGTATACAGGTATCTATATTTATGTCTCCTGTCAATGTGCATGTCAACAGAAACCCAATCAGTGGTTTAGTCACGTTCTTTAAATACCATCCCGGCAAGTTTCTGGTGGCTTGGCACCCCAAATCATCTACAGATAACGAAAGAACAACAGTCGTTGTCAAAGATAAGGCTGGTCGGGAGGTTCTTTTCCGCCAAATAGCAGGAGCCTTAGCGCGCCGCATTGTATGGTATGTAAAAGAAAAAGACGAAGTCGTGCAAGGCAATGAGTTTGGTTTTATCAAATTCGGTTCCCGCGTAGATTTATTTCTTCCTTTAGGCACTGAAATCAATGTTAACATTGGTGACAAGGTTACTGGAGCAAAAACGATTATCGGAAAATTTTAACAATTTATTAATATCATTATAAGTAACTTAGGCTCCAAATCAGGGGCCTTTTTTATTCTGCAAATGAACTTTAAACAATTACTACTGGCAAACTCCGCAGCTGTCGGCATTGCAATATCTACGATCAGCTTTTATTATAAACATGACCTACAGACAGCGCTGATCATTTTCTTTGTTGCTGTGGTAACGAGTTTCCTTCTATTTAACTATCTATTTGAAAAATATATATATCGTAGACTCAATACGATGTATAAATTAATTCATAACCTTAAACTCGGTAAGGATCTTAAAGATGCTATCGGAGAACATGTCAGTGAGGATCCTATCACAGATGCTGAGAACGAAGTCAAAGCATGGGCAAAAGATAAAAAAAATGAGATAGAGCAGTTAAAATCACAGGAGAAATTCCGAAGAGAGTTTTTATCCAACATTTCTCATGAATTCAAGACGCCTTTATTTGCCACCCAAGGTTACATTGAGACCCTGCAAGATGGCCTGATGGAAGAAGACATGGAAATGGCCAAGAATTTCTTAGATAAGGCTGCCCGGAATCTAGACCGGCTAAATTACCTGATTCAGGATCTTGATGAAATATCCAAACTGGAATCCGGAAAAATGGTCCTGAATATAGAAAAATTCGATATCGTCGACCTCATTAAAGACACCACCTACTCTCTTGAAGACAAAGCTAAACAACACAATATCAAAATAGAATTCAAACCCAAAGTGGGTACACCCCATTGGGTTAAAGCTGACCGCAATAAAATTCATCAGGTATTATACAACCTGATAGACAATTCCCTTAAGTATGGAAAAGAGGGCGGGACAACTAAAATTAAGATTTTCCCACTGTTTGAACAGGTTCTTATCGAAATTACAGACGACGGTTATGGCATCGAAGAAAAAAATCTAAGCCGTGTATTCGAGCGCTTTTTTCGAACTGATAAGAGCCGATCACGCGATATTGGAGGATCAGGATTGGGATTGGCTATCGTAAAGCACATTGTCGAAGCACATCAGCAAAACGTAAATGTGCGTAGTACAGAAGGGATTGGAACAACATTTGGCTTTACTTTACAAAAAGTTCAGTCCGGTAATTAAACAATTGATGACACTTTTGTGTTTAAACAAAATCAATGTTAACATTAACTTAACATTAAGGTATTATTTTTGCAAAAATAAATTTAAGATATGTCTTTAAATAGCATTTTTCAATACTTCGTTCCAAAGGATAAAAAATTCTTCCCTTTGTTTGAACAAGCCGGCAACAACTTGATCGAG
The DNA here is from genome assembly GCF_002440385.1 of Sphingobacterium sp. UBA6317. Classification (NCBI taxonomy): domain Bacteria; kingdom Pseudomonadati; phylum Bacteroidota; class Sphingobacteriia; order Sphingobacteriales; family Sphingobacteriaceae; genus Sphingobacterium; species Sphingobacterium sp. UBA6317. Next base: position 32,627 of record NZ_DJTD01000066.1, read on the forward strand.
ATGTCAAAGTTGTTAAAAGATATTGTTAACTCAAGCAACCCTGAAAAGAAAAAGGAATTAACACGCAAAGTGGAAGATTTGGAACATAGAGGCGACAACATCACGCATCAAATTCATTTGGAGCTGGGAAAGAACTTTATCACTCCTTTTGACCGCGAAGATATACACTCTTTGGCAAGTTCATTGGACGATGTCGCAGATTTTATACACGGTGCTGCCAATAGAATGGACCTTTACAAGGTTGAAAAGGCCACCGAGCCAATGATTGAAATTGCTGATTTACTAGTCGAAGCTACAGAACATGTATCAAAAGCTATTCATGAGCTTAGAGATTTGAAAAATATCCGCAATATTACGGATTCATGTGTTCGCATCAATAGCGTAGAAAACAAAGCGGATTATATTTTCGATAAAGCTGTAGCTGACCTTTTTGAATTTGAAAAAGATGCAATTTCATTAATTAAACACAAGGAAGTGTTATCTGCAATGGAAGATGCAACCGATAAATGTGAGGATGTTGCTAACGTATTAGAAAGCATTCTGGTTAAAAACGCATAATCATTCGATTTAAGTGCACAAAAATTCTACGAGATTATGATGTCAACATTACTCGTTGTTGTAATTGTCCTTGCGATTGCTTTTGACTACATCAATGGATTCCATGATGCAGCCAATTCTATTGCGACAGTTGTATCAACAAAAGTTTTAACGCCAGCAATGGCCGTTTTATGGGCTGCGATATTCAACTTTGCAGCTTACTTCTACTTTACAGATCATAAAGTAGCCAATACCATTGCAAAAACAGTATTGGAAGAATACATTACATTAGAAGTTATTTTCGCAGGGTTACTTGCAGCAATCGGTTGGAACTTATTTACCTGGTACTATGGCGTACCATCCAGTTCATCCCATACACTTATTGGAGGTTTTGCAGGATCGGGTATGGCATACGCTTTTATTCTTGGCGCAGATCCTATCCACGCCATCAATATTGATGCAACCTTAAAGATTATTGCATTTATCGTACTGGCCCCTATTATAGGTATGACGATATCGGTTATCATCACATTGATTGTAATCAACCTGGCAAAAAACTCCCGTCCAAGTGTTGCCGAAAAATGGTTCAAGATATTGCAACTTGTTTCTTCTGCCGCCTTGAGCTTTGCACATGGAGGTAATGATGCGCAGAAAGTCATGGGAATTATCCTTGTAGCGATGGTTGCTGGTGGCTATGTCCCAACGACTGAACACATGCCTGAATGGATTCCATTAACTTGTTACGCAGCAATCGCTGCCGGAACAATGAGCGGTGGGTGGAAAATTGTTAAAACGATGGGAACCAAGATTACAAAAGTAACACCCTTGGAAGGTGTTTGTGCTGAATCTGCAGGAGCTGTCACCTTGGGTATCACAGAACATTTTGGGATACCAGCCTCAACTACGCATACCATTACAGGTGCAATCATCGGTGTTGGTGTTGTCAAACGTGTATCAGCAGTACGTTGGGGGGTAACAATCAGCTTGTTATGGGCTTGGATATTAACCATTCCGGTTTCAGCTTTGTTGGGTGCGTTGTCTTTATTGGTCGTACATTATTTGCTTTAGAAAAAAAATACTTAATTTTCTTCTTAAACCTATTGAAACAAAACAAAAATTTGGTACTTTCGTACCGGATTTTTGTTTTGTTGTTTCACATTAAATACTTAATTTAGTACAAAATATAGCAAAAACAAAATTTTAACATAACTTTAAGACTTTGGCACGGCAATTGTACTGTTCCATGTGTTAATACGATAATTAAATTTGAAAACAATTAAAATTAATAATAACCTTAAAAACAAGAGTATGAACTATTCTACAATTAAAAAAACAGCAGTTGCTGCTACATTAGTTGCCGCTTTAGGTTTCGCTGGTACAGCACAAGCTCAACAAGTATTCGGTGGTAGATCACAATACAGAACTTGGTCTATCGGAGTTCAAGGTGGTATAACTACACCGAACACAATTATCGGTGGATCTAACGCTTTCGGTCAAAAAGTTGGTTACTTTCAAAATAAAGTAGGCGAGTACTATGGCTTGACAGTTCGTAAACAATTCTCACACTTATTTGGTTTAGAATTAGAAGCAAACCGTGGTAAGATCAAAACTTACAATCATGATTTATCTGGACCTAAAGCAGAAAACTCTTTGGGAGCTACTTCTGCTAAGACTGATGTAAATTGGGCTGCTAGTTTAAACGGTGTATTCCAATTGGGTACAATCGATTTCTTGCGAAGAGAAAATGCAGTTAACTTCTACGCCAAAGTTGGTTTGGGTGTTTTAGCTAATAATCCTATTCAGTATGCAAATAATGATTTTACTGGTTCCGAAGTTTATAATAATAAAGGAAAATGGGGTGAAGAAATTTTTGGCGATCGTGAAAAAACCGGAGATCGTGATAACAAATTAACTGCTTTCGTGCCTGTAGGTGTTGGTGCTAAGTTCAAATTATCAGAAGTTGTTGCCTTGAATTTAGGTTATACAATGAACTTCACTGATGACAACTTATTATATGGTCCAGCTCGTACAGATTACAAAGGTAAATTCTCTACAGTGATGGCTGGTTTAGAATTCACTTTAGGTTCGAAAGACAAACAAAACTTGACTTTTGCTAACCCAGTTGCTACATTGTATGATGAGTTGAAAGATCCTTCATTGAGAAACGAAGTTGAAGCGTTGAAACAACGTGTAAGCACTTTAGAAGGTACTGTTAACACATTAAGCGCTGACGCTGATGGTGACGGTGTATCTGATAAATTTGACAAATGTCCTGGTACTCCAGCTGGTACTCCAGTAGATGGTTCAGGATGTCCAATCAAATTCCCAGAGCCAGTTGCTAACAACGTTACTTCTAACGGTTACTACGCTCCAATTCAATTCGAATTTGATAGCTCAGTATTGAAAACTTCATCTTACTCTACATTAGACAAATTGGCTAAAGAGTTACGTGATAACAATTCATCTGTACAATTAGATGGTTATGCTTCTGCTGAAGGTTCTGAAGCTTATAACGTGACTTTATCTAAAGACCGTGCGAACTCTGTAAAACAATATTTAGTAAACGCTGGTGTTTCTTCATCAAGCATCACTGCTAACGGTTACGGAGAGAAAAACCCAGTTGCATCTAATGCTACTGAAGAAGGTCGTGTTCAAAACCGTCGTGTTGAGATCAAAAAATAATCGTATATAACTTATACCATTATATTAGAAGCCGGCTTTAAAGCCGGCTTTTTTATTTTACCCGTATTTATCCTTAACTTTGTGGAGGATATCCGATTTGTGGAAAATTAGTTCGAACAAATTAGATAAGAAATTAGTATTTTGAATTAAAGAACAGAATACTGGTTTTAAACTTTTGAGAATGGAAGAGGATTTTGAATTTGAAAACCCCGAAGAAAGAAAAATCTCGGTGGACAGATATGAGGAAATGCTTCGAAACGAGGATCAGTATTTTTTTGACTCCAAGGCTTTTGAAGGAATTATTGATTACTACGCTGAAAAAAATGACCCTGTTAAGGCCCTACAGGTTACCGAATATGCGATCAGCCAACACCCTTTTGATATTACCTTCCTATTGAAACAGGCACAACTGTTTTCAACGATTCAACAATATCAGAATGCACTTGCAGCGCTTGATAAAGCGGAATTATTGGAAGCTTCAGAAGGAGACATCTTCTTGATCCGCGGTGGCATATTAGGCAGTATCGGCCAGTTTGATAATGCTTTGGGACAACTCTTCAAGGCACTTCCGCTATTAGATAATAAAGATGAAGTCTACTTCCATATTGCGATGATCTTTCAAGCGCAAATGAATTATGACAAAGCAATAATTTATCTAAAGAAAGCACTTGAGCTCAATATGGATTACCAAGAAGCACTCTATGAATTGGCCTATTGTTATGATATATTGGATAGACAGGAAGAAAGTATCTCCTTTTATAAGAAGTACATTGATTCAGACCCATACTCCTATTATGCTTGGTATAATCTAGGAAATTCTTACCATAAAATAAGCCGGTTTGAGGAAGCTCTGGATGCTTATGACTATGCTATATTAATTAAAGAAGACTTTTCTTCAGCTTATTTCAATAAGGGGAACGCTCTTGTTAATCTAGATCGCTATCAGGAAGCATTGGACGTATACAAACAAACATTTGAATATGAGCAACCAAGTGCTGATACCTATTGTGCGATTGGCGAATGTTATGAGAAACTTGAGCAGATGGAGGAAGCCCGCAATTATTATAAAAAAGCAGTCAAATTAGATGCGGAGCTTGCTGATGCCTGGTTCGGTATTGGGGTCACCTTAGATTTCGAAGAGCGTTATTTTGAATCTCTTCATTTCTATAAAAAAGCATTGGAGCTGGAAGATACAAACCCCGATTACTGGTTTGCGATTGCCGATGCCCGATACAAACTACAACAAATAGATCTTGCAGAAGAAGCCTATAAAAAGGTAGTCGCTTTGAACCCAACAGATATAGATGCGTGGCTCGATTATTCCTCCATTCTATTTGAACAAAGTAAAATTGAAGAAGCCATTGATGTAATATCCGATGCCATCACACAAAATCCAAATGCTGCAGAGCTGTACTATCGTGTGGTTGCTTATCTATTTGCCAATGGACAATACAATGAAGCGCTGAACTTTTTAGAGCTTGGTCTGGCGACGGATCCCGATAAGCATCATATTCTTTTTGATTACCTTCCACAGCTACAAGGGAATCAGATTATTACTGAAATTGTAAAAAAATATACAAAGCCGAAAGATTAACATGTAAGAGGCTCATATCCGGTCATTGCATAGCAATGACCGGATATTAAAATTGAAAATATATTCCTGTTCCCACAACGTACTTTTCGCAATTCAAATGAAAAAATTAGGCTTAATAGGATACCCGTTAGGGCATTCTTTTTCAAAAAAATATTATCTAGAAAAATTTCATCAAGAGGGTATTACCGATGTGGATTATGATTTATATCCACTTGCTCAAATAGCCGATTTTACAATAATTGCTTCCAATAAAGACTTTTACGGTGTCAATGTGACCATTCCCTATAAGATAGAGGTTATGGATTATTTGGATGAGCTCTCGGAAGAAGCTCATGCAATACAAGCTGTAAACTGTATTCGAATCAGCTATACATCAGATGGCATAACACATCTTAAAGGCTACAATACAGATGCCTATGGTTTTGAGGCATCGCTAAAGCCGCTATTAAATCCCCAAGCGGATAAGAAGGCTTTGATTTTAGGTAATGGGGGCGCTGCAAAAGCTGTCATTTATGCCCTGAATCAACTTGGAATAACACATACTTTAGTAAGCAGAACCAAACAGGCAGGCCAGCTCACTTATGATGAAATTGATCGTGCTATCCTAGCTGACCATACTTTGATTATCAACTGTTCACCGGTTGGTACATTTCCCAATACAGCAGAATATCCGAAAATTCCTTACGAATTCTTAACTGAGAATCACCTCTGTTATGATCTCATATACAACCCAGAGGAAACAACGTTTCTTCGAAAAAGCAAAGAAAAAGGTGCCAGAATCAAAAACGGGTATGAAATGTTGGTTCTACAAGCAGAAAAAAACTGGGAAATCTGGAATAGTTGACCTTTCAATAGTAAGAAATCAATAAAAACTGTAATTTTACCACTATGCTTACGATCAAAACATTCACTTTCAATCCCTATCAGGAGAATACTTATCTACTTTATAACGAGTCAGGAAATGCCATTATCATTGATCCTGGGATGTACGGCGAGCAAGATCAGCAAGAACTCCTAGCTTTCATCGCAAACAATAAACTCAAGCCGACACTCCTATTAAATACACACTGTCATATTGACCATGTATTGGGGAATAGTTTTGTCCATGAAAAATTTGGCTTGCTTCCGCAGTTTCACGAAGGTGAGGTACCAATTTTAGTAGCGGTTCAGAATTATGCTCCTCAAATGGGCATCCGATATGACATTTCCCCAATTGGGGAAACATTTCTAAATGAGGATGATACCATTCATTTAGATGATGATGAGCTAACGGTCATTCTTGCGCCTGGACATTCCCCTGCACATATTTGCTTATATTCAGCTGATCAAAAATTCTTGATCGGAGGAGATGTTCTATTTCGCAATAGCATTGGCCGTACTGATCTTCCTGGGGGAAATCACCAGCAGCTTTTGGATAGCATAAAAACAAAACTTTATACCTTGCCCGACGACACGATCGTCTATCCGGGGCATGGCCCATCGACTACGATTGGCTTCGAAAAAAATTCTAATCCATTTATCCAAGGATAAAAGTCATGAACCTGCCATTTCTATTTGCAAAAAGATATCTGTTTTCTAAGAAATCAGTTAATGCCATTAATATCATCTCTTCAATTAGTGTGATTGGCGTAATGGTAAGTAGTGCCGCATTAATCATTTTGTTATCATCATTCAATGGAATGGAACAGCTGATACTATCCATGTACAGTAAGTTTGCTCCTGAGCTGAAGATTGAACCCAAGAAAGGCAAACTTTTTGATAGCAAACAGGCTATCTTCAGCGAATTACGAAAAGATTCTAATGTGGTTCATTATACGGAGGTTCTACAAGAGAAGGTATTGTTACAATATTCAAATAGACAATTTATTGCAAATATAAAAGGTGTCGAACCTCAATCGCTAAGTAAGAAGACCGGAGACAGTATCCTCGTAGATGGCCAATACAAACTTACTCATGACTCGACTAACCTCGCAATTCTAGGGGCTAGCGTACAGGCAAATCTGGCGATTCCTATGCAGAACTCTTCGGGACAAATTCAAGTGTATTCACCGAGAAAAGGGGTAAAAAATTCCTCCAATCCTGCTGAAGAGTTCAACATCCGATCCATAACTCCTGTAGGGGTAATGCGCTATCAACAAGATTTTGACAATTTGATAATTACACCGATTTCATTTGCTAAAGAGGTTCTCGGAGAATATGACCGCGTTTCATCGATCGAATTTTACCTAAAAGATGGTATAGATGTCAACTTATTTGGGCAGACATTACAAAAGAAAATAGGACCAGATTATATTGTAAAGAATAGGGAAAAACAAAACCCCACCTTATATAAAAATGTACGTGTTGAACGCTGGGTCGTCTTCTTTATCCTGACCTTAATCAGTGTGATTGCAATCTTTAATATTGTAGGTTCCTTAACCATGCTTGTACTGGACAAACAAAAGGATATGACGATCCTGAAAGGTTTGGGTGGGGCTGATAATCTAATTCAACGTATCTTCTTTTATGAAGGTCTTATGATCGCTATTATCGGTTGTGTATTAGGTCTATTGATAGGCGGCATATTCAACTATATTCAGTCAGTCTATGGAATCATTCGTGTAGAAGATGGAGCGAATACCATTATTGACAGCTACCCTATGGTAAGTAAGTGGAGTGATTACATTTTAGTATTCATAACAGTCATTGGCATCTCTGGTCTAGTTTCCTATTTCTCCGCTAAATTAAGTGTGAGAGAACTCAATAAACTGAAATCGACTGATTAATAACTTGAACTTTTTCGGCTTTGACTTCCTTTTGTAATCTGTTGGATTAAACTGCCCCATGCAAAAGGATTTAACAATGGATTAGCATAACGTTGGTTGATGACTTTATTATTCATGGTATTAAAGCTCTGCGCATTATTAATTGAACGCATTTCATTTCCGTCACGTGGTATTACAGCTGCCATTGCAGACAAGGACTCATACGACAAGGATCTTCTTACTCTAACGATGTTATCTTCGGAAACGTCTAGATTCATAAATGCAATGTTAAACTCTTCTATACTTGCCCAAGGATAGGGCGTTACCATCGGAAGTTCCGTCACTAGATTTTGCATAATGATATTTGCGGTATATTTATCTCCAGAAACCTCAGGAATAGTGACAACTAAAGGATCAAAACCGACAGAGGTAAAACGAATTGTATCGCCTACATGTGCCACAAAAGAGAAATAGCCCTCGTTATTTGCAGCAAATGCTTCATTTCGGAAAGATAAATTAGTGACAGTCGCATAACCTACAGGAAGTCCAGACCCAACCGTTGTTACGATACCGGAATATTGAATAATTTTCCTTTCCTGCGCTTGTAATGCAGCGGAACAAAAAAGTATAAATACAGCAAATAATATAGAAACCAGCAACTTCATAGAACAAATTTAAACAAAAGTAGCCGAACTAGCCGTTAAATTGTGTTAATAGAAAAACTAATTAACAGAGGGTAAAGTTGCTTCTGGGGAATCTGGATCTGTTAAATTAATAGCCTCTACTGCTGTAATTTCAGGAACAGCTTTCTTAATTGCCTGCTCTAAACCAGCTTTAAAGGTCATAATGCTCATTGAACATGAAGCACATGCTCCCAATAATTTTAAACGCACGACATTATCCGCTGTAATCTCTTCAACACTCACATTTCCGCCATCAGTCTCCAAATATGGTCTCAAGGTATCTAATGCTTGCTCAACTTTTTCTTTTAAAGTCATACTCTTAATGCTATTCAATGATTGTAATATGTAAAGATAATCAAATATTTTAAAATGTGTATTTTTAGGCTTCGCTACCATTGGAAAAACAACAAGTATATGACAATATACCCTCTTCCAAGCTACAATCGAGTTAAAGAATGTTAATAAGAAATGTTGTTTTTGCGATCAAATAATTATTAAACTATATTGCGCAGTAAAATTTAATTGATTAGTATAACAAATTCACTTATCTTTGTAAAATGTTTTTAAATAGGCGTATAGCGGCTATCTGTGCCGGCATGATGTTTCTATTGGTATTTACTGGCTGTAAAAGTAAATTTGAGAAATTGCGCGCAAGCAATAACATCGCTCAAAAGTACGAAGAGGCCGTAAAACTTTATGAGAAAAAGAAATATACAAAGGCGTTAGTTTTGTTTGATGACTTGCGGACCAAATTCCGTGGACAAGCTGAAGCAGAAAATATTTACTATTATTTGGCATTTGCCAACTACCGTCTGAAAGATTATACATCTGCAGCATTTCACTTTAAAGATTTTGCGGATGTTTATCCAAATAGTGCAAGAGCAGAGGAATGTCGTTTTATGCATGCCTATTGTTATTATTTAGATTCTCCGAGATCGACGTTAGATCAAGCAAATACAAGAAAGGCAATTGATGCTTTACAGCTCTTCGTCAATCTCTATCCCGAATCGGAACGGTCCAAAGAAGCCGCAGATCTTATTCAGAAATTAAGAGATAAACTTGAGCTTAAAGCATTTGCTAATGCAAGACTGTATTATGATATGGGTCTTACGGATGATTATAGGGCAGCTGTCATCGCATTACAGAATGTATTAAAAGAATACCCTGATACAAAATACGCAGAAGAGATTGAGTTTTTAACCTTAAAAGCACAATACATCTATGCGTCAAAAAGTTTCTTCCTGAAACAAGAAAGCAGATTTGATGATGCCTTGGATTATTACCGTAGCTTCGCAAGTAATTTTCCGAATAGCAAACATATGAAAGAGGCAGAATCTCTTCGTGAGAATTCTGAAAAAGGGATTAAAACCGCCCTCTCTCAAGTGAAGGATTATAATAAGGCCGTTGCGGAGCAGGAAGTGTATATTAAAGAACAAAAGGCGAAAAAAGAAAAAGAAAATACCCAAAAAGATGAGTCAAAAAAATAACAATTCAGTTCCAAACTCTACAGTCACACGTGACTTGAGACAATTGGACAAAGGCACTGACAATCTCTATGAATCTATTGTAGTTATTTCTAAACGCGCGAACCAAATTGCAGTAGATATTAAAGAAGAATTGAATGGAAAACTTGCTGAATTCGCGAGCAACAACGATAACTTGGAAGAGGTATTCGAAAACCGTGAACAAATAGAGATTTCAAAACATTACGAGCGTATGCCAAAGCCTACTTTGGTTGCTATTGATGAATTTTTACACGATAAAGTATACTACAGAAATCCTTCAAAAGAGCAGGACTAATACTTAAACAATGGCTTTAGCTGGGAAAAATATTGTAATTGCTGTATGCGGCAGTATTGCCGCATACAAGATTGCATCCCTTATCCGCCTTTTGGTAAAAGCGGAAGCCAAAGTTAACGTAGTCATGTCAAAAGAAGCGACAGCCTTTATTACCCCGCTTACGCTTTCCACACTCTCCAAAACCCCCGTTTTAATAGATTATTATCAGCCGAATACCGGGGAATGGAACAATCATGTCGAAATTGCTTTAAATGCAGATTATATTTTAGTCGCACCAGCAACGGCAAATACCTTGGCCAAAATGGCCAATGGGTTTTGCGATAACCTCTTAACAGCCGTGTATCTATCAGCAAAATGTCCAGTACTATTCGCTCCAGCAATGGATTTAGATATGTGGAAACACCCTTCAACACAGTCCAATATTAATAAGCTTAGTTCTTATGGCAATATCCTCATTCCTCCGGGAAAAGGGGAACTGGCAAGTGGTCTAGTGGGTGAGGGGCGTTTGGCGGAGCCGGAAGAAATAATGGATTTCTTAGTTAAATTTTCGGAGCGAGGACTGCCCTTAGCAGGAAAGAAAGCATTAGTATCAGCTGGCCCTACTTATGAAGCTATAGACCCAGTCCGCTTCATTGGCAATCATTCAAGTGGAAAAATGGGCTATGCCATCGCCAAAGAACTTGAAGAACTTGGCGCAGACGTCACGCTAGTATCGGGACCGACTGCCCTGAAATTACCCGAGCGCGTCTATACGATTTCAGTTACCTCGGCAGCTGAGATGCTGAGCGCCTGCGAAGAATATTTTGAAGCAGCAGATATTGTTGTGATGAGCGCTGCTGTGGCAGACTACACTCCAGTTGAAGTCGCTACCCAAAAAATAAAAAAGAAAGAAAACGAATTCGCTATCGCGCTGACGAAAACCGCCGATATTCTAGCTACTTTAGGTGCCAAAAAGAAAGAAAACCAGTTACTCGTTGGGTTTGCATTGGAAACCAATAATGAACTCGAAAATGCAAAAGACAAATTGGTTCGAAAAAACCTGGATTTTATTGTGCTCAATTCCATGCAAGATAAAGGTGCCGGCTTTGCCACGGATACCAATAAAGTCACTATAATCGATCGGTCTGGAAATACCCGTGAGTTTAGCCTAAAATCGAAAGAAGAAGTTGCTAAAGATATCTGCTCAATTATCGTGAGCCTATCCTAAGCAAATTTTATATATACTCCCCTTGGAGTATAATGTCTCCAGCTCTTATAAATTTGCAATCCTCAATTCCTTTGGATAATAGTTGTTTATTCGGTTGGTCAATACCTTCATCCAGCCCAAAGGTTTACCTTGAAAACTTGCTATGGCCCATCCTTGAATATTTTCGCCAATCGTATCCACAGCTATATTTTCCTTTCTAAGATAATTGCGGGCATCCTCAAGCGACAATTCCACCAATTGGAAGTCTTTGGTCAAATGAATGCTCAAAGCCAGCGCATGGCTTGGTATTAGCTCCTTTCTGTTAAGTTTCCCAACATTAGTTCCCGCATTCTTAAGATAAAGTACATTTTGGAGATACTTTAGATCATGTTCATACATTTTTGGAAAAACATATACATCCTCATGATGAAGAAAAGTATGAAAACTGGCACTATCCGAAATCCAATTATCTAGAATTCCTCTAGGTACCTCTGATTTTTCGGGTTTAATTCGCTTTCTATTGAACGTTTCCTGTTCGCCAATCTTCTTAAGGACAGCAATAAAAAAGCCCTCTCCACCTAATTTATGCGGGTAAAATCGATAACCGTGTGCACGATGCTTATTAGAACTTGTATGATCAATTCCCCAATGCTCTTCAATAGCTATTTCAATAGATTCGAAATCACCGCTATCCAGTAACCAATCGACAATATCTTCATTTTCTTCCGGAGAATAAGAACATGTTGAATAGAACAAATATCCGCCCTTATTTAAAGTCGCCAAGCTTTCAGCCAAAATTCGCTGTTGTCTTTCGCTACAAAGCTTAACATTAGCTTCGGACCATTCATCGATGGCATCGGTATCTTTTCTAAACATTCCAGATCCAGAACATGGGGCATCAACAAGCATCAAATCGAAGTATCCTGGAAGGCGATTAAACGCTGCAGGATCATTATTTGTCGTTACTGTGTTGGCATTTCCCCATTTCATTAAGTTATCTTGCAGGATGGTAACCCTAGTTTTAATAATTTCATTTGCAACCAAGAGCGATTCCGGATGCAAACTACTATTTAATAAAGTAGACTTTCCTCCTGGAGCGGCGCATAAGTCCAATGCCCGAACACTCCTTTCATTTAACTTCAAACTTCGAATAATATGGTCTATGAACATAGAAGAAGCATCTTGTGGATAGTATGCTCCAGCATGAAATAAAGGATCTAATGTAAATACTGGACGATCCTGAAGATAATAAGCCCCATGACACCAAGAAACTTGTCCTGCATTAGGAAACGGACAATCTTCTAATTTATTAGGGTTTAGGCGTATTGCTGTCGCCCGAATACCTTCCTCATGTATCTTAATAAATGCATCAGTATCAAATAATGGATTCACTCCTAACTTTTTTACTAAAGAATTTGGCAGAAAATTACTCATATTGTCCCGATAGTTTGCGATAAAATTAAGATAAATAAAAATGAAGTCAAAATAAGTGGTAAATTACAAGAAAGAGTAACTTTGCACCATGAAAGAATTCAAGAAATATGCTATTATTCCTGCAACTCCAGAGGAGCTGTATCTTGCATTAACGACCGAAATTACCGCTCGTCTTTGGACAGGAGACCTAGTGTACATAGACGCTACTATCAACGGAGAATTCTCCTTATGGGATGGTGCTATAACTGGCCGATTCTTGGAACTGGAACCTTCGACAAAAATTGTGCAAGAATGGTACTTCGGTGAAACAGACAACCCTTCGATCGTTACATTAAAGCTGCATGAACATAAAAAAGGGACATCCCTGGAAATTAGGCAGACAAATATACCGGATGAAGACTTTGAAAATATCTCGGATGGATGGGAAGACCCTTATATCTCCTCGTTGATCGACTTTTATACAGAAGAAGATTAAAGCAATGCAGCTATTCTTCCAGGGTATAGTGTAATAGCCAAGAACATCAGGTATTTGTATTCCATATAGACCGTTGGCAATACAGATACCTCCTTTACTGTGCCCGACTTTCCACTTTCCAATATATAATAATTGATATTTCACTATTATACAACATGTGAGTCGTTTCAATATCTCAAATAGAACGGATTATAATTTCTACATGCTCCTTTAATCCCAATCTTCATACATATAAAATATCCCACAATAGTTTCAAACACCAAACTCAAAGCTCCTGCCGATATATTCATCCTTTACAGGCAAAGGTGTAGCAATCTTACAACATAAAATCGGCAACAGCGAAAATTATGGTGTTAAAAAGTTTTCAATCCTATCTAATAGAAATACGAATGATATATCCAAAAACCGAGACTTTCTCACCTCCGTAAACCATGGGGGTAATAGCTGAGACAGGACATGCTCCTAGTGATTACAAGTAGCTTGTGTAGTGACCGCCGAATATTTGATTTACAATAAATGCTGGCTATAACGATGCGTCACACTGCTGCGGAACAGCGCCGGTCCGGGGGGGGGGGACGGAGGATATGCAATAGCATTGTACGGGGAAGTACGGGGAGTAGCTAAACGAAAGAAGCCCTTGAC
>NZ_DJTD01000018.1:0-5820 GCF_002440385.1 Sphingobacterium sp. UBA6317
CTAAGGAAAAAAGCAGCTTAAATAGCTACTTTTTGTTCTTTTTCTTCCCAAATGAACAGTTCTGTGAAATAATCAACAAACAACTCACAAATCTATCGCATAGCCATATTTAATAAAAAAGCTGCCTCAATAAATTTGAGACAGCTTCTTCTAATTTTACACGAACTTGCAATACTGTCGACCTTACGAAGAAGGATCAAGACTTGAAGTTCATTTATTTTTCAACTGTCTTGATCTCAAATAATGTATTCCATAACTTCCCTGTTATAAAAAGACGTTTTCCAGCTTGGTCGTAAGCAATTCCATTCAATTCATTGTCATAAGCGGAAGTATGCTCATAGATACCGACAAGATTAATCCGTCCTTCTACCGCTCCTGTTTGAGGATTGATAATAACAATAACATCTTTTTGATAGACATTTGCGTAGACTTTGCCGTCTATATACTCCAGTTCATTAAGTTCATCCACTGGTCCAGCTTCATCGTAAACTCCGATAGCATTTAGCTCTTTACCGGTCGTTGCATCTAAAAAGAACAATTTATTGGATCCGTCAGACTTTATCAAATGCTGCCCATCGTAGGTCAAGCCCCAACCTTCTTTACTATTTTCATATTTAAAGGAATTTTCCTTGACAAAAGAGTTTTTATCAAAGACATATCCTTCTCCCTGTTGCCAAGTTAACATAAATAACTTATTACCTACCAATGTCATTCCTTCGGCAAAAGTCTTTTCATCAAATTTGATCTCCTTGAGTATCTTACCTGTTTTTAGATCGACCTTTCTCAAGTTGGACTCTCCATAACGGCCATTGGATTCGTAGAGAATACCATCAGCAAACTGTAGCCCTTGCGTAAAAGCTGTGGTATCGTGCGGGTATTTGTTGACCACCTCAAAACCATAGTTCTTCGCATTTTCAGGTACAACATAAAATGTACTTGAAACAGAATCCGGTTTTCCAGCACTGTATACCAGGGCGGAAATATTACGAGTACCATAGGCCATATCTTTGGTATCAACTGTAATTGCCGTTGTGTCAGTTGATGAACCGACATGTTTATCATCTACAAAATAAGCCACAGAATCCATTGAGACGGACTCAAATTTCAATTTCAACTGGACCTGAGCTCCTTTTAAAACAGCTTGATTTGCTCCAGGAGATGCAAATTCCAAACTTGATTTTTTTGACTTACAAGAAGCAAAAGCTAGTGCTGCAATTGCCATAAAATAAGTTATTTTTCTCATCTATGTATAGTTATTTATAAGTACGTATCCTCAACTATCCCAAAACGCATCTTTGATATGATTGAGTGCTGTTTTGGGAGATTTTGTTATTGCGACAACATCAAATCTGACTTCACCGACATAACCTGTTTTAAGAATATAAGCCTGAGCTGCACGAATCAGTAGACGCTGTTTTTTGCGATCTACAAATTCGTAAGGTTCGCCGAAATCCGTTCCCGACCGCGTTTTTACTTCAACAAATACCAAGGTATTCTTGTCCACGACAATCAAATCTACTTCTAAATTCTTAAATCGCCAATTTCTTAACACTATTTTATAGCCTATCTTGACGAGGTATTCCATGGCCATCTGCTCGCCCCATTCGCCCGTTTCAAGATGCTTTGCCATATCATAGATTACTTTACAATAGTGTTGCCCAGAAAGCCGCCCAATAGGCGTTCGGCTTCTTTTAATTTCTGATATTTAAAAATAAGGACTTCCAGGTTGGCCACATCTTGTTCATGTTTCATTTCTTCGCGAATATGATGCATTTCTGCTTCGATCTTACGTTTCTTGATCCGATAGATCGCTGTAACGACAAGTTGTTTTAGATGTTCGTATTCTTGCGTTACATAAATTTTACGCTTATCGTCATTCCAATTTTCGCTGAGCGAATATTTACTGGCAACGCAATTGATCGCCAAATCTGCTATAGCAGGGTCAGAGTTTGAATAGAATTGTTTCGTATCTGGAATTTCGTATTTTTCCGCAGCTTCTCTATAGACGTTTAAAATATAAGCCGCAGCTTTATCCTTAAATTCAATGTCGCTGATATTTCCCAATAGCAATCCTGCAACTGGAATATCACCGTCACCTTCCCAGGTTGCTAGATAATCACCATAGTTGATTAAAATTCGGACGATCTCACGCTCCTGGAGAATTTCCGAAGTCAGCTGTGCCGGCTGTTCTACAGACTCTATGCGAGGTAATCCCGCCCTTTCATCATCTGTCATAAAGAAATCCGGCGGTGGCCCGTCCATTCCGAAAGGGGGCATCCCTGTATTTGGCGGCGGACTCTGAGTTTTACGAGCAGCATCCTTATCCGCCTTCTTTGCTCTATTGAGCCTAATCTTGTTGAGTTCAGCCAATAAAATACGCTCTTCGATATCCAAAAGGCTGCTACATTCCCGGATAAAAACAGAAACCTTAATTTCATCGGGAATCAACGCTATACTTTCGACCACATCGCGAATAACCTCTGCCCTTTTTATTGGATCGTTATTGGCATCACGAAGCAGAATATTCGTTTTGTAGAAAATAAAGTCCTGCTGATTGGATTTGACATAATCTTTAAAAGCCGTGGCACCAAACTTTTGCACGTAAGAGTCGGGATCATTACCGTCGGGAAAAAGCAGCACCTTCACGTTTAAGCCTTCTTCGAGCAGCATATCTGTACCGCGTAGGGAGGCTTTGATCCCCGCTTCATCCCCATCATACAGTATGGTCACATTTTCGGTGAATCTGGAAATAAGCTTGATCTGACCTGTTGTCAACGAAGTTCCCGAGGAGGAAACAACATTTTCGACTCCAGCTTGATGTACCGAAAGAACATCTGCATACCCCTCGACCAAGTAGCAATTATCCTCTTCCATAATTGCTTTTTTGGCAAAATTCAATCCATACAGTACATCGGATTTATGGTAGATTTCGCTTTCAGGAGAGTTTACATATTTGGCGACTTTTTTGTCGGTCTTTAGTGTCCGACCACCAAAGCCAATGACACGACCTGTCAGGTTATGAATCGGAAACATGACCCGGCCACGGAAACGATCATATAAAGATTTATCATCGCGTTCAATAGCCAAACCACTTGCGGCCAAATAATCTGGGTGAAAACCAGCTACCTGTGCTTTATCGACCAATGCAGTCCATTCCTCGGGCGAATAACCCAATTCAAATTTTTTGATGATATCCTCACGGTAACCGCGCTCTTTGAAATAGTTGAGTCCGATGACCTGCCCCATTTCAGTTTTCCAGAGTTGCTCGGCGAAGAATTTACTCGCCCAAGCGCTTAGCACATATAGACTTTCCCGTTTATCCTGCGCGGCAAGCTGGGCTGGAGAACGCTCAACTTCTTCAATTTGAATGGAATATTTATCGGCTAAATAACGAATGGCTTCGGGGTATGAGAACTTTTCCAGTTCCATGACGAATTTAAGGGAATCCCCACCAACACCACAACCAAAACACTTATAGATGCCCTTCGAAACAGAAACGTGGAAGGAGGGTGTCTTTTCATGGTGAAAAGGACAATTTCCGATCAAAGAAGTTCCCCGTTTCTTTAAATCCACGAAGTCTCCCACCACCTCCTCTATCCGTGCTGTTTCCAGTACCTTATCAATAACTTCCTGCTTTATCAAAACGTTTCTTTTTTAATGTAAAATTAGAATAAATCTTTTGCATCTCCACTACGAAGTGGCTTCTTTAATAGCATTGCATAAGGGCAATTATGCAAATAGAAAGCAGAACAAGTGATGAGCCAGCTCCTATAAATAAATTGTTTTGATATGCTATGCTTTGTATTGCATATCAAAAGCAATTTATCTAAGTTTGTTTTTCAATTTATAGCTGATTAAGATAATCAAAATGAGCAAAACAATCAAGAAAATATGCTGTATCGGTGCTGGTTATGTCGGTGGACCTACCATGTCGGTTGTTGCCAAGCAATGTCCACATATTGAGATTACGATCGTCGACGTCAATGCAGCCCGTATCGCGGCTTGGAATGATGAAAATCTCGATAACCTTCCTGTATACGAGCCCGGTTTACAAGAGATTGTTGCGGAAGCGCGTCATCGCAATTTGTTTTTCTCAACCGATATCGAAAAAGCTATCGACGAGGCCGACATGATTTTTATTTCGGTCAATACACCGACTAAGAATTACGGAAAAGGCAAGGGGATGGCTGCGGACTTAAAGTATATTGAACTTTGTGCACGGCAGATCGCAGCGGTTGCCAAAAACGACAAAATTGTCGTTGAAAAATCGACTTTACCTGTTCGCACAGCGGCAGCTTTAAAAAGTATCCTGGATAACACGGGTAATGGTGTTAATTTCCATATTCTTTCCAACCCTGAATTTTTGGCTGAAGGAACAGCGATACAGGATTTAATCAATCCGGACCGCGTGCTTATAGGTGGAGAGAATGATGAAGCTATTGCTGCATTGGTCGATATCTATGCACATTGGGTAAGTCGCGACAAAATTCTCACTACAAACCTTTGGTCGTCTGAACTTTCAAAACTAACCGCAAATGCCTTTTTAGCACAACGCGTCTCCTCCATTAATTCCATCTCGGCACTATGCGAGAAAACAGGCGCGAACGTCGATGAAGTCTCCAAGGCAATCGGTATGGATTCCAGAATTGGATCCAAATTTCTGAAAGCTTCTGTAGGTTTTGGAGGCTCTTGTTTTCAAAAAGATATCCTCAATTTAGTTTATATCGCACGGAGTTACGGTCTCACAGAGGTTGCCGAGTATTGGGATCAGGTGATTTTGATGAATGATTATCAAAAACAGCGATTTGCGGACAACATTATCCAAACATTGTATAATACTGTATCGGGCAAAAAGATTGCTTTCTTAGGCTGCGCATTCAAAAAAGACACGAATGATACGCGTGAATCTGCGGCGATCTATGTGGCTGATTATCTATTGAGTGAACAAGCTGAAATCACGGTCTATGACCCCAAAGTTTCTGCTGAACGCATCTATGCCGACCTCGATTATCTGAATACCCGATCTTCGGAAGAAAACAGGGCCTTGGTAAAGGTGGTCAATACCGCCTATGAGGCTTGCAATGATGCACATGCAATTGCAGTATTGACTGAATGGGATGAATTTAAGAACTATGACTGGGCCAAAATCAAGGAGCACATGAAAAAGCCTGCATTTGTGTTCGATGGCCGTAAACTATTGAACCGTAAGGAACTTGAAGACCTTGATTTTAAATATTACGCGATAGGCGAGTAATCAATATATAGGTAAAAAAGAACCCTCAGGATATAGTTGCGTACACTTATGCAGCTATAACTGAGGGTTTTGTTTGTGCCTGTTGTCAACGCATAAGGAAAGAGAGATGAAACACAAGCGATGCAACAGGACTTTTTATCTTAATTATTCAGCATTCCATAAAACTCATTCATGTAATAAGATTCTTGGAGCGCATCTCTGAAATTCTGCCATTGTTCTTCGTCAAATGAAAATACGATATCTGGATAAGGTGTTTTCATGATCAATCGAAATTCACCATCTGGAAATGTGCTAAAAAAGAGTTCATCACCATTACTTTTCGTAATATTCAAGAAGTCGAAGAATTTATTCTTCGTAAATGTCAGTACAAAACTTTGTTGCCAGATATAATAGGTCTGACACTTATGGCAAACACTAATATGGGTATCTCCTCTTTGGCTTAGAATTTTTGTGTCACACATAGCATCTTTATTTATTTATTTAGACTCATTATAAATAATATTCAAATGTAAGAATAGTTTTTAGAATAACAAGTACCTGAACAAAAAAAAGAGGCTGTCTCAAAA
>NZ_DJTD01000065.1:0-36843 GCF_002440385.1 Sphingobacterium sp. UBA6317
GGGGCGCCTTTTCTGTTTATGTATTTAAACTTAAGAGTTGATTGCTTTCCAGATCATATCTTTCAATGGCAATATATTTTTACCGGTCACCGACGAAATGAAAATATAGGGTACATTTTCCGGCAGCTCCAGCTCCATTTCCTTCTCCAGCTCCTCATCGAGCATATCAGACTTGGTAATAGCCAGCAATTTAGGTTTATCTGCCAACTCGGGATTATATGCAGTCAGTTCATTCAATAGAATGGCGTACTCCTCCCGGATTGTCCGATCTGTATCGGCCGGCACCATAAACAACAAAACAGAATTTCGTTCGATATGCCGCAAGAAACGATACCCTAATCCCTTTCCTTCCGAAGCCCCTTCGATAATACCCGGAATATCGGCCATAACAAAAGAACGGTTATCCCGGTAGCTTACCATACCCAAATTAGGCACCAGTGTTGTAAAGGGGTAATTCGCGATTTCTGGTTTCGCAGCAGAGACCACGGACAACAACGTTGATTTACCTGCATTCGGGAATCCAACCAATCCAACATCAGCAAGAACCTTCAATTCGAGAATCATCCACTGCTCTTTCCCCGGAAGACCAGGTTGCGAAAACCGTGGTGTCTGTTGTGTCGGCGACTTAAAATGCCAATTGCCCAGCCCGCCTTTTCCACCCGGAACCAATATTCTGGTTTCACCGTCTTCTGTGATATCGAACAATACCTCTCCCGTCTCCGCATCCTTTGCAATCGTACCCAGTGGCACTTCCAAGATCTCATCACGTCCGGTTGCCCCGGTACGCAAAGAACTACCGCCAGACTCACCGTTTGACGCGATAATATGTTTACGATATTTTAAATGGAGTAACGTCCAGAGATTAGTCGTTCCTTTCAGTATAATATGTCCGCCACGACCGCCGTCACCACCATCGGGTCCACCAGTAGCGGTGTGCTTGTCACGGTGCAAATGAGCCGAACCTGCCCCACCATGTCCAGAACGACAACACACTTTCACATAATCAACAAAATTCGAACCTTGCGCCATTACAATTTATTACAGTCTAGAAAATACTTATCTTAATTAATAATTATCGATGATATCAGTCAAACTTTTAAAGATAGAATCGATATCGCCGATACCATTCACTTTAGAAAGCTTGCCTTGTGCCTCGTAATACGGCAACACATGAATCGTCTTTGTGAAATATTCATCGATACGCTTCACCAATTTATCCGCATCATCATCCGCACGACCAGAAATTTCCTTACGTTTAGCGATGCGTGCTTTCAATTCATCCTCATTCACATCCAGTGCGATTACGACCGAGATTGATGTATTGATACCTTCTAAAAAAGCATCCAATGCTTCAGCTTGAGCAACAGTACGAGGAAATCCATCAAAAATAAATCCTTTTGCATCCGGATTTTTCTTTACTTCCTCTTCCAGCATTGCTATCGTAATCGAATCTGGCACTAAATTTCCCTCAGCAATAATCTGGCTCACTTGTTGACCAAGTGGCGTTTGACCTTTAATGTGTGCTCTAAAAATATCACCAGTTGAAACATGAACCAATTGATATTTTTCAATAAGCTTTGCAGATTGGGTTCCCTTACCTGCACCCGGAGGGCCAAATATTACAAGGTTTAGCATAGTTTTATTTAAGAAATTAAAACGAGTTAAAAAATAAAAGCCTAATCACAGATGATGACTAGGCTTTTCAGTTGTGCGCTCCAAGGGAGTCGAACCCCTAACCTTCTGATCCGTAGTCAGATGCTCTATCCAATTGAGCTAGGAGCGCAATAAACCATTACGTTTAGAACTCTGTCCCATGTGTTTTGGTGACGCAAATATAGTCAGAATTCGTTTTTTTACAAATTTTTTTTCAAAAAGAAGTTCCCTTTACCATCGACAGCTTTGCAACAACGTTAATAAAAACAAAAAAGCCAATCAAATTGACTGGCTTTTCTTTGTGCACTCCAAGGGAGTCGAACCCCTAACCTTCTGATTCGTAGTCAGATGCTCTATCCAATTGAGCTAGGAATGCCTTTTTAAGATACAGAACCTGTATTCGTGCGCACCAAGGGAGTCGAACCCCTAACCTTCTGATTCGTAGTCAGATGCTCTATCCAATTGAGCTAGGAGCGCTAGGCAACCAAAACAAATCTGTTATCCTTTTCCGTTTTGGTGATGCAAATATCGTTATATTTATCGATTTAACAAACATTTTTTCTCTTTTTTAAACTTTATACAACAACATTTCTTTTATCTCGTTGATAATATTATATTTAAAATATCAACTTTTTTTTTCAGACACGGACAAATGTTAGCATTCATGAGCAAAAGAGAATTAAAACTCAGTAAAATTCGCATCGGAGATATCAGTATCTCCTATTATATTCGCCCCAGCAAATTATACCCCGCTCCAAAAACAGTCATTTTCATCCATGGTTTTCCCTTCAACAAAAACACGTGGAAACAGCAGCTCCTGCAACTCGACGAAGATTATACAGGCATCGCCATTGATGTTCGCGGACATGGACTAAGCACCAATGGACATGGTTTTTTCTCCGTCGATGTTTTTGCCAAAGATCTAGTGGAATTTATTCGTAAACTCGACCTCAATCATGTCGTCCTTTGTGGAATTTCTATGGGCGGCTACATTGCACTCAGGACCTATGAACTGATCGGCCAACAACTCAAAGGACTTATCCTCTGTGACACGAATTCCCTTTCCGACGACAACAAAAGCAAACAAAAGCGTTTTGATTCCATTCAGGCGCTATTAAAATATGGCAGAAGACCGTTTGCCATTGGCTTTATCGCGAATGTATTTCACGATAAAACAATCCGTGAAAACCCCGAAGCTGTTGAACTCATCAAAAGCTGTATTCGCAGAAATGAAGTCGCCAGCATTTGTGCGACACAACTTGCTCTTGCTTCACGAACAGATACAACCCATTCGTTGAAGACCATTATTATCCCAACACTGATTATAAAAGGGAAACACGACAAGATGATGAGCGAAGAACAAACAAATATCCTTATCGAAAATATACCCGACGTCCGCTATATGGAGTTTGAAGAATCCGGGCACTTGCCGAATCTCGAGGAACCCGAAAAATTCAATGCCGTGCTAAATGATTTCCTGCGAAATATACCATTGTAACCATCACTTTGGTCGCCAAGTGCAACATCGGATATAGACAACAACAAAAAAAGCCACGTCAGTGGCTTTTATTTCTTTCTTTCATTCAGATTTCGCTCTACAATACTAGAACGAAAAATCATCTTTTGACCGAACACCCGCTTCTTCAGCGTATGCATCATCAAAGTTAGGCTCATAACGTTTCTCGATTACTTCCTGATTAGACTTGATGTAATTAACTACATCTGTCAAACCCTCAGCGAACTTTTCAAAATCTTCTTTATATAAGAAAATCTTATGCTTAATAAACTGGCCATCCTCAAAGCGTTTCTTGCTTTCTGTGATAGTAATGTAGTAATCGTTCGATCGAGTTGCTTTTACATCAAAAAAATAAGTACGCTTACCTGCTCTCACCTTTTTTGAAAAAACTTCTTCACGTTCTTTGTTTTCAAAATCTCCCATTGGTTGTTATTTAAGTTTAAAGTAATCTTAATCTTTGATAAATATATAATAATTCATTTTAATACACCAAATAATATTAAAAAAAAAGACAATTACGCATAAAAATGGCAGTTCCCCTTCCTAACATAGGCTAGATAAAAATTAAACAACAAGATTTTTTACCGACGAAATCATTACATTTACCGAAAATATAAGTTGTATTACCTAAAGCAAATATGTAGAATATATTTGTGCCTCTATCTTTGAGTCATAAATAGTAAAAACATTATGGAAAAAGAACCCATCATACCAAACAGCAATAATAGCCGCAATATTGTAGGAGCGATTGTGATCATCGTAGGTATATTCTTATTATTGAATAACCTCAATTTAGGAAGCTGGTTTCCGGATTGGTTATTTGGCTGGCAAACGATATTAATCATTATTGGATTGGTCATTGGCATAAATTCCCAATTCCAGAAAAAATCGGCAATTATCCTATTGATCATAGGCGGAGCGAGCCTTATTTCAAGAATGATGCGTACAGACTTTGGTTCTGTAACGGTCCCTATCATCATCATTTCGCTCGGGATCTACTTTATCATGAGCAAAAGGAAACCGCCGATGGTTCCCCCAACTTACCCTAATCCGCCACAAGGCTCTTACGACTGGGATAAGCGAGTCAGTGTACCTGTAGAGGGCGCAACTGAGAGCAACATTACGGATCAGGAATCAAGACCATTTAATGAACAATACGGTTTAAGCCAACAAGCCTCGCCTAATCAGCAGGCTTTTGGCGACAAAGAGAAAGGTTCCTTTCACCAGTCATTTGAGGACAACCTCAATCTGAACAGCATCTTTGCGGGCCAAAAGAAAGTCATTTATTCCAAAAACTTTAGAGGGGGCAATTTGACCAATGTATTTGGAAGCGTAGAGCTAGATTTAACAAAAGCAGATATTCAGCAGCCAATTGTGATCGATACTTTCCAATTGTTTGGCAGCGCACGTATAATTATCCCCCCACATTGGACAGTATTTAGTAACGTCGCCTCGGTCTTAGGCTCTGTCGATGACCGTCGGTTCCAAACGATTTATAACCCCGATACAGATAAAAAAATCTATATAACAGGCACCTGTATTTTAGGTAATTTAACCATAAAAAATGCTTAATAGATGAAAAGCAAGCTGTTCCTCAGTGTTAAAAGTCGACTAATTGGCATTATCTGTGTATCCGTATTTATCGGATATCTTGCATTACAATACCTATTGATGCTTCGTTCTGGATTTGATCAGCAACTTGCATTCAAGGATTCATTTATAAACAGTATGGTGATGATGTTTTGCTGCTATGGCATGTCATCAGCACTCAATTTCTACACCCCACAACCCCGGGAGATTTGGAAAGTACTCATCATCGGTTTAATCATGGGCGCAATAAGCATCGCATTAAGCCGATTCTTGATGAGTTACTTTATCCAATCGACCTTTACCCCATTGCTGGACTTAACATTACCTTATCGGGGCATCGTTAACTTCCTCATTTTGACTTCTGTTGCCATTATCAACATTGTCTGGAATATTCAGGAAGACAATATCAACAATATCAAACGGAAGCAGGAATCCGAAAATTTACTTCGGGAAGCCGAACTGTATAATCTAAGACAACAGTTACAGCCTCATTTCCTCTTCAATAGCCTCAACTCCATTATAGCACTTATTGGCGCCAATCCGGATGAAGCCCGAAACATGACGTTCCAGCTATCGGACTTTTTAAGAGGAACACTAAGAAAAGAAAATAATCAAATTATCACACTTGAAGAAGAACTCGATCACCTTCAACTTTATCTCGATATTGAAAAAGTACGCTTCGGTCATCGACTCAATACATCCATCTCTTCTTCAGAAGAAATTTTTAACAATAGATTGCCTGCCATGATTATTCAGCCACTGGTGGAAAATGCGATTAAACACGGGTTATATAATGTAACGGATCAAGTAGAAATTAAAATAAAATGCCATTCGAATGATGGCCAACTGCTGATCCAGATTACCAACCCATTCGATACCGAAGAACAGTCAAAACCAAAAAAAGGCACTGGATTTGGACTATCGAGTATTCAACGCAGATTATATCTCCTTTATGGAAGAAATGATCTACTGGAAACTCAAATTCAGGACAACATATTTATTAGCACCCTAAAAATACCTCAATATGATTAAAGTCGTAATTATCGATGATGAACCCCTTGCACGCTCCATTATTGCGGGTTACCTAAAAAATGAAGCCGATATATCCATTGTGGCGGAATGTGGTGATGGCTTTGAAGCTGTTAAGGCTATCCATACGCACGAACCGGATTTAATTTTTCTGGACGTACAAATGCCCAAATTGACCGGATTTGAAATGCTTGAACTCGTTGACGACCCTCCGGCGGTCATCTTTACGACCGCTTTTGACGAATACGCCTTGAAAGCTTTCGAAAAGAACGCCTTGGATTACCTATTAAAACCAGTATCACCAACACGTTTCAAAAAAGCTTTAGAAAAATTCAGAGCAAGCTACTCCGCACCTGAGAAAAAAGTTCAACCCAACTACGAAGTGCTTACAGCGCAGGACGAAACAAAAATCGACCGTATTGTTGTCAAAACAGGCACCCAGATCAAGATTATTCCGATTGATACCGTCAAATACCTGGAGTCTTATGACGACTATGTTAAAATTCATACCAAAGATGGCATGTACCTGAAAAATAAAA
Organism: Sphingobacterium sp. UBA6317; assembly: GCF_002440385.1. Taxonomy (NCBI): domain Bacteria; kingdom Pseudomonadati; phylum Bacteroidota; class Sphingobacteriia; order Sphingobacteriales; family Sphingobacteriaceae; genus Sphingobacterium; species Sphingobacterium sp. UBA6317. The sequence continues at coordinate 6,328 of NZ_DJTD01000065.1, forward strand.
CAATGGCATTTTTTGAAAAATCTTTGGATCCGAATCAATTTGTCCGTATACACCGATCTTTTATCATTAAAGTGGATCAGTTGGCCAAATTGGAACCTTATGAAAAGGATTCGTATATTGCTGCACTGACATCAGGCGAAAAGCTCAATATCAGTAAATCAGGCTATGCCCGATTAAAACAATTGATTGGAATTTAAACATTCCGTAGATTTGTGCCCATCAATCGTTATGAAACATTTTATTACAATAGTATTGCTGGGCATCACATCTTACTCCTTTGCCCAAACGAATCCTGCAGAACAGATCAATAAAGGAGTTTACAATAAGCTGGAATTTTTTATCAATTCCCAGATGACAGACTCCGCCTATAATTTGGCCAGTGACACCTTCAAACAACAATTTAGCTTAGCCAAATTCACGCAAGTACTACAGGAACTCTATCCCTTAGGAAGGGTAAAAAGCTCAACCATAAAAGAGTTTGAAAAAGGGCTTGCAACCTATCAGATGGACTTCGACAGCAAATCGTATGAGGTTCTTTTTGCAACGGACACAACCTTAAAATTCAATACATTAAAATTCACTCCTCTGGCAATCAAGCCTCAAGTGGAAAAAACTATTGTGGTACCTGCCACACAGAAATCAGTCGATAATGACGACCTTTTTGTCGATTCTGTTGCAAATGCTTATTTGAAACAACAAAATACGCAATCACTTGCAATTGGCATTCTAAAGAATGGACAAACAAAAAGCTATTTCTATGGTGAGACTGCCAAAGGCAACCAAACAGCGCCTACAAAAACGTCTACCTATGAAATTGGTTCGTTAAGTAAAGTTTTTACCGCTATACTTTTGTCAAATCTTGTCGAAGAAGGAACGATAACCTTAGATCAGCCTATTGCGCTATTTCTTCCTGATACACTCAAGAAAAATGAAGAACTTTCAAAAATAACGTTTCAAATGTTGGCCAATCATACCTCTGGCTTACCAAGACTTCCTGACAATCTCGACAAAGTCAAAGGATTTAACGAAAACGATCCTTACAAAACATACGATAAAAAAGCACTTTATAGTTTCCTCGCAAGCTTTAAAAATAACAAGAAACCAGGTGAAGAGTATGAGTACAGCAACCTTGGTTACGCCGTATTAGGAGACATTATATGCAGTATCTATAAAAAAAGCTATGATCAGCTCGTAAAAGACATCATCTGCAAGCCACTCGAAATGAGTAATACCTTTCAGGTATTGGATCCTAAAAGAAAAGATACCTTTAAAGTATACAACAAAGATGGTCAAGAAGTAATTCCCTGGTCGTTTGACGCTTTTGGTCCCGCTGGCGGATTAAAATCGACTCTTGAGGATCTGCTTAAATTTGCGAATGCGCAATTCAAGATGCCGCAGACCCCATTGGAAAACGCCATGGCAAACACCAGATTGTTTACTTTTTTTCTGCCTCCAGACACCGACCTGGGACTCGCATGGCATATGAACCTGATTGACGACCTAACGGTCTATTGGCACAATGGCGGAACTGCCGGAAGCAGCTCCTATCTAGCCTTATCGCCCGATAAAAAAAGTGGCGTTATCATCTTGTCCAATTCTGCCATCTCTGCCGATGATAAGGGTAAAGCTATTTTAGATTACATACTCCGTAAAAAATAAAGTTCAAAAAATAGAGAATAATGAGCCATATTGAAACAACAATATGGTTTTTTTTGTTGTTATAGCGATGAGTGATCATTAATTTTGACTAGAAGAAAACACAAATTGGTTTACCAAAATCAATCACAAGAAAGCTAAAGAACAGCTATTTGCATGAAGATATTTATCACTAAAAAAATACCACAAAAAGGTATAGATTTATTAAAATCTGCCGGTCACGATCTAACGATACACGATTCAGCTGATCCCCTATCCGAAAGGCAGCTTATCGAAGCGAGCCAACAGGCTGATTACGTGCTGAATGGTGGGATGCAAAAGTTTGATGCTAATTTTTTCCAAAACTGCCCAAACCTTAAAGCCCTATCCCTCATGAGTGTCGGCTATGACAATGTGGATATCGCTGCCGCAACACAGCATGGAATACCTGTAAGCAATACGCCAGGCATACTTTCGGGAGCAACAGCTGATGTCGCATTCCTTTTAATGTTATCGGTATCGCGGAAGGCATTTTTCAACCACAAGAGAATTTTGCAGGGCGAATGGAAAGGTTTTGATCCAACGGCAAACCTAGGCATCGAGCTCAACAACAAAACACTGGGTATTTATGGACTGGGACGAATTGGCTTTGAATTCGCGAGAAAAGCCAAAGCAGCGTATAACATGGATATTATCTATTACAATCGGAGCCGTAATGAGGAAGCAGATCAAATTCTTGGCGCACGATATGTGAATTTCGACGATCTGCTCACGCGGAGCGATGTCCTTTCAATCCATGCGGCGTTGACAGCGGAGACTAAAAACCGGTTTGACAAAATGACATTTGCGCGCATGAAAAACTCTGCTATATTGATTAATACCGCCAGAGGCGGATTGGTCAATGAAATAGATCTAACAGAAGCTCTAGAGACTGGTCAACTTTGGGGAGCTGGACTTGACGTGACAAATCCTGAACCGATGGATCCGAAAAATCCGCTGTTAAATATGGAAAATGTTTGTGTATTACCACACATCGGGTCTGCTACAGAAGAAACGCGGGATAATATGGCAATGATGGCCGCCAGTAACTTACTGGCAGCAATTAAAGGCGAAAAAATGCCGCAGATTATCAATAAAGAGGTATATCAATGAAACGAAGATTTTTTCAGCTTTTAAACAGCTTAAATAAAGCCATCTTACCAAAATATGGTAAGATGGATCCCTTGAAATTAAAAAAGTACCAGCAGGCTATCATTGCCTACCGGTACTTTGTCCTTTTACACGCCTTGGGAACAGATCAGGACTAAGCTTTTACAGTCCCTAGGTCGCTTGAATTCGAAACAATGCTAATCTGTGTCGGATTGGAAGATAAACTAATATCGTTCCTTTCCAGCTCCAACATAATCTTTTCCTGCATTGAGTTTCGAGCAGCGACATAATGCTCTCTTTTCGTCCACGCACGAACGGTTAAAACCATGGCACTGTCTCCCAATTCTTTGATAAAAACAGTTGGCTCTGGAGTTGTCAACACATTTTCATTCGAACGGAGAACTCTTAATATAATATCTTTCGCTTCTTTCACATTTTTATCATAAGAGATACTGATGGTATATTCAAACATGCGTTGCACAATTTTCGTATAGTTTTTAATAACCGAATTGGCCAAAGGGCCATTTGGGCTAAAAACACGTACACCATCATCGCCTATTAAAGTGGAATACAAGATATCAATCCTCTCTACAGTACCTGCGGTACCATTTGCACTCGAGATGGAATCCCCTACCTCAAATGGTCTAAACATCAAAATCAGCACTCCGCCGGCAAAATTACTCAGACTTCCCTGCAGCGCCATACCAACGGCCAACCCAAAGGCGGATAAAGCAGCAATAAAAGAAGTTGTCTGTATTCCAATCTGACTTGCGACGGTGAGGAGCAACATCACCCACATGACGATCTTTACAATACTGGAGATAAATGCCCGAATAGAGGGATCTACATTCTTCTTTTCGAAACGTTTATGTAATAAGCGATCTACAAAATTGATCACATATTTCCCAAGAATCAATAGGATAATTCCCCCTATAATCCCCGGAATTGACTCAATGACAATATCGGTCAAACGACCAAATCTACTCCCCAAACTATTTAAATTACTTTCCATGTTATAAAATATATTTTAAACCTCTACGCACAAGGATTGTTCCAACATATCAGATACCCTATCAAAATATAAAAATCATTGAAAAACACCATAAAAGACCAAATAAACACCACTATTAAAAGAATATTTAGCGTAATTTTGCTATATGAATAGAAAAAATACCATTCCGATTATTGATAGTTGTAGCATTGATCTCAATAACAAAACAACGATTCATATTGATGATCTAAAAGAATATATCATCAAGCATCAGGATATGGTATTTCCTCACAAACATAATTTTTTCCATTTTGTGCTATTCACCAAGGGCTCAGGAGAACACATTATTGATTTCAATCATTACAACATTGAACCTTATCAAATCTATTTTATGGTACCAGGTCAAGTTCATACCTGGAACTTTACAGGTGACGAAGAAGGCTATGTTGTCAATTTTTCCATTGACTATTTTCAGTCTTTTCTCTTAAGAACCGATTACCTGGAACGCTTCAGCTTCTTACAGGGTAAAATTGAGCAGCTTATTTTTGTTATTGCGGAACAATTTCGCAAGCAGGCTATTCACATTCTTGAACAAATTGCTTCCGCAAAAGCGGCAGGTCAAACGGAAGACTATATCCGTACACTTCTGCTCCAATTTATATTGTATATCTCAATTTCTACAGAAAAAGATCATCAAGAGCACAGTACGCCATATAATCACAAAATATTCAATAGTTTTCAGCAATTGGTTGATCAGCAATTCAGATCTACCAAATTGCCCAGTGTGTACGCAGATCAGTTATTTATTACACCCAATCATCTGAATGCGATCTGCAAATCCTACATCGGACAATCAGCAGGTGAAATTATACGAAACCGGATTGTACTCGAAGCGAAGCGACTATTGGTCAATCGAAACTTAAATATCAATGAGATTGCAGATGAGCTGCAATTCAATGACAACTCATACTTTACTAAATTTTTCAAAAAATCCGCTGGGCTCACACCAGAAGAGTTCAGAAAACAACTATAACTATGGAAGAGGTTAAATACGAATTATCTGAATTTAAAGCTGCATGGCAAGCGAAATGTCCAAGATGCCGGATCGGCCATGTATACCAAGGTCCTGCCTATGGTCTTAAAGTACAAAAAATGAATAGCCATTGCGAATACTGTGGACTTCGTTACGAGCGTGAACCAGGTTATTTTTATGGTGCCATGTATGTTACCTATGCTTTCTCCATCGCCGAAATGGTTACGGCTTGTATGGCAACCTATATCCTGACAGGCAATGACTCTTCTTTTATACTCTATGCAACCGTTGCTATCATGAGCGTTGTTTTAATGTCGCCATTCAACTACCGTTATTCCCGTATCATACTGATGTATTGGTTGACCCCGGGCTTAAGATATGATCCAAATGTCAAAAAAAAGGAAGTTGATGTGAAGGCTTCAGCATAACCTTCATTATCCTTATCTTTATCCTGATGAAGGATATCATTTATTTGGACAACAACGCAACAACGCGAATTTTGGATGAAGTATGGAATACCATGACCCCCTACTTCATCCAAAACTATGCGAATGCATCTAGTGTTTATCACCAAATGGGGCGTGAAGCCAATGCCGCCGTCCAACTGGCTAGAGCGCAAATAGCTGAAGTGCTGAATTGTTCACCAAAAGAACTATTTTTCAATTCAGGTGCAACAGAAAGTATTAATACCGTAATCTGCGGCATATTTGACAAATATCAATCCAAAGGAAATCATATTATCACCGTTTCAACAGAACACAAAGCTGTCCTAAGTTGCTGTGAACAATTGACGAAAAAAGGAGCGCAGATCAGCTATCTACCCGTCGATGCACAAGGAATGATCAATATCGACGACTTGAAAAATGCAATGAGTTCCCAGACCATACTCGTATGCATCATGGCTGCCAATAACGAGACAGGGGTATGTACATCACTAGCACAAATCGCTACTATTTGTACAGAGAAAGACATCTTATTTTTCTGTGACGCAACGCAGGCTGTTGGAAAAATCAACATTGATCTACAAAAAGTCCCGATTGACCTTTTATGCCTGAGTGCGCATAAACTTCATGGCCCGAAGGGAATCGGTGCCTTATACATCCGTCGCAAATCGAAGCCGATTCAGATTGCTCCGCTGCTTGTAGGTGGTGGTCAGGAAAGCGGATTTAGAGGCGGCACGTACAACGTTCCAGCTATCGTCGGCTTTGGAAAAGCCCTGTCTCTGATTAATCCAGCATATTATGATACGGTCGAACGAAACCGCGATCTATTGGAAGAACTTTTAAGTGATATTCCTGAAATCATCATTCATGGAAAAAATGTACCCCGCCTACCCAACACCAGTTACATTAGTTTTAAACACATCCTAGCCAGCGAAATAATGACTGCCTGTCCTGCTTTGGCCCTTTCCTCGGGCTCAGCCTGTGTAACCGGGTCCAGAGAACCGTCCCATGTATTAATAGCTATGAATGTTTCCAAAGAAGATGCATTATCGGCCATTCGCTTTAGCTTAAGCGTATTTACGACTCAAGAGGATATTATACAATGCGCTCAATTGGTCACAGATGCGGTTCGCAAAATCCGCGATCAATCCCCCATCTGGCAACTTTTCAAAGCTGGCCTGATCGATTAATTTATGACATTCTAAAAACTTTATAACAGGCGAAATATAACAAGATTGTATGTATCTTTGTGCTATACAAAGGATATTACTATGATTACAGTTACTGACAAAGCAAAAACTCGTATCGAGGAAATCATGAAGGATGAGCAATATGACAGCAATTACTTTGTGCGTGTTGCTGTGGAAAGTGGCGGTTGTTCGGGCTTGAGTTATAAGCTGAACTTCGATAACGAAGAAAAAAAAGGTGATCAATTTTTCGAAGATAAAGGCGTGAAAGTCTGTTTGGATATAAAATCGTTTTTATACCTAGCAGGTACAGAACTGGATTATTCCGATGGTTTGAACGGAAAAGGTTTTGAATTCCATAACCCGAATGCCAGCAGGACCTGTGCATGCGGCGAAAGTTTCTCCGTTTAATCAATCACGTCGATCCACCATAAATAAAAGAGCCCTGAAATATTCAGGGCTCTTTTAGTAAGTAACCAAACACTTTTAGTTGCACCAACAAATTATTAGTTTTATAATTAAATATTGACCTACCTTCATTTTGTTAGAATTTTTTTATTTTTTCAACTTTTTAATGGATAAATATTAAAAATCACAACCAAACAGATTAACCAGTGATATTTTCATACTTTTGTAGGAAATAACTGAATAAAAAATAAAACCATGCGTATCAATCCGCACATGGTATTTCATTTAACTCATATGGAGGGAAGAAAACTTTTAAATACCGAAGTTGCTATCAGCTTCGTTAAAGATACATTTGTCCAACAACTAAAGAAAGCATTAAATTTAATTCCGATCTCATCGCCATTGGTGGTTTTAGACGGCACAGGATTAAATGATGACTTAAATGGAATTGAGCGCCCGGTATCATTTCCGATTAAATCATTGAATGAAAAAAGGGCTGTCGTCGTACATTCATTGGCAAAATGGAAAAGAGTCCGTTTAAAAGAACTTGAAATGTTACCCGGGGAAGGCATCGTGACAGACATGAAAGCACTGCGTCCTGATGAAGATTACACCCCTATTCATTCGATATATGTAGACCAATGGGATTGGGAAAAAGTAATCGATAAAGATCAACGTACTTTGGCCTTACTGAAAGATACCGTATTAAAAATTTACGATGCATTACGCTATACAGAACAACAGGTTGAAAGCAAGTATCCACAGATAAAAGCTATTCTCCCAGAAACCATTACATTTATTGCAGCAGAAGAACTACTGCAAAAATATCCTAATCTAAGTGCAAAAGAACGTGAAAATACCATCACAAAAGAATATGGTGCAGTATTTTTATATGGTATCGGCGGGGCACTCAGCAATGGTGTTGCACACGATGGGCGCGCAGCAGACTACGACGATTGGAGTACTGCAAATGAGGCTGGACACAAAGGATTGAATGGAGATATTCTCGTATGGAACCCCATCTTAAATTCAGCCTTTGAGCTTTCTTCCATGGGGATTCGCGTCGATAAAACCGCTTTGGCACATCAAATGGAAATCAGAAATTGCACTGAAAAATCCAAACTGACTTTCCATAGCATGCTTCTCAATGATCAATTACCGGAATCTATGGGCGGTGGAATCGGACAATCCCGTGTCTGTATGTTTATGCTCAAAAAACAACATATTGGAGAAGTTCAAGTCAGTATCTGGGAAGAGGACAAAAAAGAAACATTAAGACAAGAAGGTATTGATATCCTATAAAACAATACTTATGGAAAATTAATAACTCGGCAATTATACCGCGTGTTTCAGTATACCGATAAAAATCAAGGCAAGGTAATCATCTTTTATAGACTGATTACCTTGTTTTTTTAATTACAAAATGCCTAAAAAATTTTCATTCGAGTTTGTTCCTTTCAAAATAGCGGTATTTTGTATTTTTGCTGAATGCAGCTAGAAGCTATTTTAAATAAATTAGGTATCTCATCCTTAAATGAGATGCAAGAAAAAGTAGTGGAATCGTACCAAAAAGATCATGATTTCATCTTACTTTCACCCACAGGATCTGGCAAAACCTTGGCCTTTTCATTGCTCATTTTAGAGCAACTGAAGGAAATCGTTCGGGAGGTTCAAGTACTGATCTTAGTGCCGACCCGCGAACTGGCCTTACAGATAGAGCAAGTGCTTCGCAAGGTAGCCACTGGCCACAAAGTCACCTGTGCCTATGGCGGTCATAGTACCCGTATTGAAAAAAATGAATTCAAGGATGCTCCCGGAATTATTATAGGAACTCCAGGACGCATAAAACAACATATCGAAGAAGGAAATTTTGATCCTTCCGGTATTCATACCCTCGTGCTAGACGAATTTGATAAATCGTTGGAACTGGGATTTCAGCAACAAATGGATTTTATTATTCGACATATACCGGCCATCAGATCGCGGATATTGACTTCTGCAACGATGATGGATGCAATTCCGCCTTTTACACAGATAGAGGAGCCTATTCTTGTCGATTTTTTGAATAATTCACAAAATATACCCCGCATTACAATTAAAAAAGTAGTTGCCCCTGTTCAAAAGAAATTGGAGGCACTACTAAAACTTATCTGCAAGATTGGGACGAAAAAAATGATTATCTTCTGTAACCATCGCGATGCCGTCGATCACATCAGCGAACTACTGGATAATCGCAATATTATTCACGACACCTTTCATGGCGGACTTGAACAGCAAGATCGTGAACTGGCGCTTCTCAAATTCCGTAATCATTCCAACAATGTTTTGATCACGACCGATTTGGCTGCAAGAGGGCTGGATATCCCCGAAGTTGATGCCATTATTCATTATCAGCTACCGCATAAAGAAGATGGCTTTATTCATCGCAATGGACGTACTGCGCGTATGCAGGCAAAGGGTGATGTCTATGTCATCATAAAGCCGGAAGAAGCGTATCCCTATATAGCGGAGGAAATACCTGAAGAGGAATTTCCCGAATACTATGATCTTCCTGAAAATTCACCTTTCGCCACACTTTATGTTAGCGCTGGAAGAAAAGACAAAGTCAATAAAATTGACATTGTAGGTTTTCTCCTGCATTTGGAAGGTGTTGAAAAAGACGACATCGGTATAATAGAAGTGAAAGATAAGGTCGCCTATGTCGCCGTTAAAAGAAAGCTTGCTCCTTTTATTATCAACAAGGCAAATGGGCAAAAAATCAAGGGACGCAAAGTAAAAATTGGACGTACTTAAAGGTCCAAAACATTGGTCAATTGAAAATGCAAGTGTAAAACGGTGGCTTCTATTCTTGTATTTTCTTCTTTGGAAATCAATCGCCAGGTAAGCCTTCACAATACCGTGTAAGGCTTACCTGGCGATTCTGATTTAAAATTTTTCAGGGTATGTCATCGTTCCTGTTCAGGCCAAGCGCCCCCAGGTTAATCCAATTCTTTTAAATACCGGAGATACAATTGCACAGCTTCGCGCTTCTTGGCTGTCAAATGGAAATTAAGATGCTCTGTCAGATATTTGGTATAATCAAAGTCCTCAAATTCTGGGAGACCGGCTATCACATCGGTTGCATGTTCAACGCCATACGCTAAAGCTTCATTGAATTCCTCTACAAAAGAGTCGGGAAGTTTTTTGTTACTTACCCATAAGGCAAAAGCGAAAGGTAATCCGGTGAAGTTAAACCATTCTTCCCCCAAATCATAAACATAGGGTACTGCATTCTTCTTACCGAAAGTACGATCCCCAATTAAAACATAGGCATCTGGCTCTATAGATTCATCAGTGACCAATTCTACATCCTTTTTCCAATAATTTTTTATCAATACACGTGCTAAACCATTTGAAGTGCGCGATTGCTTATCTAAACGTAAAGTTTTTACCTCTTCAATAGGTTTATTGGCAAAAATAAAGACAGAATCGACAGCACCTTCCGTGCCGATACAAAAATCGGTATTAATATAGTACTCGGGTAGACTTAATAAGGCAGCTGTCGGTATAATCCCGATATCAGCTTGATCGTCGATTACTTTCTGTGCACAGGCACTTGGATAATCGACGCTCAAGTCGATTTGCTCCATCACTTTCGATTTACGTATTCCATTCAAAAATGGATAAGTATTGGTATACGATACGGCAGAAACTCTAATTTTATTCATTTATCAATGCTTCTAAGTGTGCGGTATTGTAATGGTCTACAATCTCAAATTGACCATTATCATACAGCAATTTATATAAAGCAGTATTTGTATGCGGGAAATCATCCATATAACGGGCATCGACACCAGTCATTAGACAAAGCATAATCCGTAAAGCACGACCGTGCATACAGACTAATATGTTTTTTTCATCTGTCTGAGCGAGCATATGATCCAAGGCGATTTGTTGACGCGCCATTAATTCATGAGGAGACTCTCCGTTTTCGATACTGACATCCAATTCTCCATTGCGCCATGCTGCGACCAATTTTTCAAAACCAGCTAGCAACTCCGGTGTTTGTTCTTTTCCTTCATAAACTCCCCAGCTTATTTCATCCAAACCAACAAGCTGTTCCCAAGGTAAATCCAAATCAATGAACCCCTGTACAGTTTGATGAGTACGCAATAAAGTGGAGGTATATATCTTATCAAAAGGCACCGTATTGTAGCGATCAAAGAAAGCCTGAGCTTGAGCTATGCCCATTTTATTGAGTGGGGAATTAACACCCCGCCCCTGCACAATACCTCTTAAATTTAGATCAGTCTGTCCGTGTCGTATAAAATAAAATGTCTTTTTCAACGTGCGATATGAGTTATGAATTGACAACAGGTAATGCGTAATAGCTTTTCTTTTGATCAACTTGATCAAAAACAACATCATTATAATCGGTTACCACATTGTAGAGGGTATCTCTTTCAATCGGATGGCGTCCAACATTTTTTATCAGCTCGACAACCTCTTGTGTGGTCATCCCCGGTTTTTGCTCTTCTGCTCCTGCCATGCTGTATATTTTTGTCGTATCATCCAGTGTTCCGTCTATATCATCGACCCCAAAAGCCAAGGACAACTGGGCCGTATCTCTCGATATCATTGCCCAATAAGCTTTAATATGATCAAAATTATCCATGTAAATTCGAGCGATCGCGTAATTCCTGAGGTCTTCAATAACGGATACCTCCGGAATATGGGACATTTGATTCTCCTTGTTTCTAAATTTTAGTGGAATAAAGGTCTGAAAACCGCCAGTCTTATCCTGTAGCTGTCTTAAGCGCTCCATATGATCGACACGATGCCAAAACTGCTCTATATGGCCGTACAGCATGGTTGCATTGGTATGCATGCCCAGCTTATGCGCCTGCTCATGAATATCCAGCCATTGTTCGGCTGTGCATTTATCATGTGCAATCTGCTCTCTGACTTCTGGATGAAAGATTTCCGCACCACCGCCCGGCATAGAATCTAATCCGCAGGATTGCAGATACTTCAATCCGTCGTAATGGCTCAATTTTGCTTTCTTGAAAATATAGTAATACTCTACAGGTGTAAGTCCTTTGATATGCAACTCGGGACGATGTGCTTTACATTTGCGAAAAAAATCGGCATAAAATTCGAGGTTCTGCTTAGGAACAACCCCTCCGGTGATATGAACTTCAGTAACAGCCTCCTTGTCGTACTTTTTCACAATATCCATCATGCCGTCGACTTCCATCTCCCAACCTTCAGCCCGTTCTTTTATTAAGCGGGAATACGAACAGAACTTACAGTCATATACACAGACGTTAGTCGGCTCGATGTGAAAATTACGATTGAAAAAAGTATGATCACCATGGCGTTTCTCGCGAATATAGTTAGCAAGCACACCAAGGTAGCCTAACTCACCTTTCTCATACAAAAGTACGCCGTCCTCAAAAGTGATACGCTCCTCTCGCAAAACTTTCTCCGCTATATCTCTCAATTCGACAGCTAAATTCTTATCGTTAATCAAGAAATTCAATTTATCTATTGCGTTCATTAAATGTATCTCCTATCTTAAATCAAATGTACCGAAAAGGCAACAAAAGTTATAATAAAAAATGTGACAACAACTAATTTGACATAGCTCTTAGAAAAGGAGCCTAATCTGTAAATTGTTGCATTTCGATTAATTTACGGTATAATCCTTCTTGCTGTATCAGCTCACTATGGCTACCTGCTTCTACAATCTTTCCGGCTTCAATAACCACAATTTTATCCGCATTCTGAATGGTACTTAAACGATGGGCAATCACAACCGTTGTTCTATTGTCCATTAATTTATATAAGGAGTCCTGCACCAATTTTTCAGATTCGGTATCTAAAGCAGAAGTCGCCTCATCAAGAAGCATGATCGGTGGATTCTTCAAGACAGCTCGTGCAATACAGATCCGCTGACGTTGGCCACCAGATAATTTACCGCCCCTATCACCTATGTTGGTCTGATAACCCTGTTCCGTTTTCACAATAAACTCATGCGCATTAGCAATCCGTGCAGCGGCTTCTACTTCCTCTTGACTGGCAGAAAGATTAGCGAATGCAATATTATTGAAGATTGTATCATTAAACAAAATGGACTCCTGATTGACGACACCGATCATGTCCCGTAAAGAATCCTGGTCTAAATCCCGTAAATCAATACCGTCAAACAAAATTTGCCCCCCAGTGACGTCCATAAAACGCGGAATTAAATCAACTAAAGTTGATTTTCCCCCACCTGAAGGTCCCACCAACGCAATAATCTTCCCTTTTTCTATAGTCAAATCGATGTTCTGTAGAATCTCTTTATCTTTGGTATACGAAAAATTCACCTGATTAAAGACAATATTCTTCTCAAAGCTTTTCACAAGCTTCGCGTCGGCGCGATCTTTCACTTCCGTCCGTTCATCGATAAGTTCCAATACACGCTCACCCGCAGCAAGACCATTATGAATACCGCTGAAAGAATCTGTTAACGCCTTTGCCGGACGCATCACCTGTGAAAAAATAGCGATATAGGCAATAAATGCGGGCGCCGTTAAACTCTTGTCACCTGAAAGCACCAAATGGCCGCCATACAAAAGAATAATAGCCACCATAATTACCCCCAGCAATTCGGACACAGGTGAACTTAACTGTTGTCTTTTAGCCATAGCACGACCGATATTGGCGTAACGTTCGTTCTCATTATGAAACCTGTTCTTAATAAATGAAACGGCATTGAAAGCTTTGATAATTTTTATTCCAGACAATGCTTCGTCCAAATAGGAAATCATATTTCCATACGATTCCTGTGCCGCATGCGCTTGGCTTTTAAGATTCTTAACGATTCTAGAAATAAAAAATGCAGAGACGGGAATGACCAAGAGTGAAAAGAATGTCAATTGCGCAGAGATATTAAAAAGCATCACGATATAAGCGATCAATTGCAAGGGCTCTTTAAAAACCACCTGTAAAGTCCCCGTCACAGAATACTGCACGACCTGTACATCAGACGCAACTTTAGAAACAATATCTCCTTTTCGTTGTCCTGTAAAATAACCGACATGTAAATCCATTACACTGTCAAATACCGCTCTACGCAATTTGAGCAAAGTATGAATACGGAAATTCTCCATAATGCGTTGACAGAAGTAGCGAAACAGATTACTGATAAATACGGAGATCACAATTGCAATACAGACCCTTTGCAATGCGCCATAGGCACCAAACTGCTCATTTGCCATCGATGCATAGTAATTGAACCAAGCTAAAATATCTGTGTACGCTTCAGGTTTCACGACTTCAATAGCTGCTTCACAAGCCTCTTTTCCGGTTTTAAAAAGTGTATGGAGTAAAGGAGCAAGTAATGCCAAATTCAACGTGCTAAAAACAACCGTGATCAGCGTGCAAATTACATAGGGGATTGCAAATTTCTCAATGGGTTTAGCAAACGATAAGAGCCTAAAATATGTTTTCATTTATGTTGAACTAAGACAAGTTACTTTTACATCAAAAGTAATTCGTCGGTCTCTCCTCTAACTTCCAGATTTTTGACGAGGAAATTGAACAAAAATAACAAATTAATCAAGAAAAGCACATATCCTGGCAAGGGACTATAAAATTGTTGCATCGCAAGAATAAAGCATTCAGCTTGTTCAGCTTGAAAAATCGATAAAAAAATCTCCTTTTAATAGATAATTCCCTAATTTAGCCTTATTCAAATACCAAATTTATTAAAATAAAATGCAAATAGACGTTGCCAAAAGATTGCAGCACACTGAAGAATATTATTTCTCCAAAAAATTAAGAGAAATAGATGAGTTGAACAAACAGGGAGCGCGTGTAATCAACCTAGGAATTGGAAGTCCAGACTTACCCCCGCATCCGGAGGTGATCGAGACATTAAATACGAATGCCCAACTTCCAAATGTGCATGGCTATCAAAATTATAAAGGCGCCCCCGCCCTACGACAAGCCGTTGCAGATTGGTATCAACGTTATTATAACGCGACTTTTAATCCCAATACCGAAATATTACCCTTAATAGGGTCAAAAGAGGGTATTGTGCACATCTGTATGACCTATCTTCAGGAAGGAGACCAAGCGCTTATACCCAATCCTGGCTACCCAGCTTATGCTGCTGGAGTGAGATTGAGTGGTGCTGAAGCGATCACCTATAATCTTACACAAGAGCAAAATTGGCTTATCGATCTAAATGAGCTCAAAAAACAAGACTTGTCAAAGGTTAAATTGATGTGGATAAACTATCCTCATATGCCAACAGGTGCTTCAGCACCCGATGCATTTTATCATGAGCTGATTCAATTTGCTAAAGAGTATAATATCCTGATTTGCCACGATAATCCGTATAGCTTTATTTTGACAGATACGCCAAGAAGCATTATGAGTATCCCTGGCGCGAAAGATGTAGCCATTGAGTTGAATTCGCTGAGCAAGTCTTCCAATATGGCGGGATGGCGAATTGGTGTGCTCGTGGGTGCCGAAGAACGTATAAACCAAGTACTCCGTTTCAAAAGCAACATGGACTCAGGTATGTTTTTACCTGTTCAGCTGGCTGCGGCAAAAGCCTTACAACTTGATGTCTCCTGGTATGCTGATCTAAACAAAATTTATGCGGAACGACGCCAACAGGTTTATGAGATCATGGATTTGCTGGACTGTGCTTATCAAAAGGACCAAGTAGGTCTATTTGTATGGGCACGCATCCCTGAAAAATACAAGGATGGTTATGCCCTGAGCGATGCTGTTTTGGACAAATCACGGGTATTTATTACACCGGGTGGAATTTTCGGAGACAAAGGCGATCAATATATACGCATCAGTCTCTGTGCCACAGTAGAGGTGCTCAAAGAATCAATCCAGCGCATTAAAGATAATTTCTAAGACATTCGATATCGGGGCAGCTTAACTGCTTTGAAATTATCGATAGAATAATTGATCGACAAACAACCAGGGTATAAAGCGTTCGGTGTATAACATTTGAACAAAAATACGCTTAATATAATTGTTTACATATGAACATTGCCATTGTAGGCGTAGGCTTGATCGGCGGCTCAGTTGCCATTCGCCTAAAAGAAACAAAATTCTGCGACAAAATTATCGGTGTAGATAAGAGTCAAAAGAACTTAGATAAAGCGATGCACATCGGCTTCATTGACGAAACAGCAAGCTTAGAAGATGCGATTAAGAGCTGTAAAGTATTGGTGCTCACAATTCCTGTCGATGCCATTTTACATGTTGTTCCTCAAATCTTGGATCTGGTCACTGACCAGGTTGTCATCGACATGGGATCAACAAAAACGAATATTCTGAATAAAATAAAGGATCATCCCAATAGGGGCCGTTATGTTGCAGCCCATCCCATGGCCGGAACAGAGTATTCGGGACCTGAAGCTGCAATAGCAGGCTTATTCAAAGGAAAAATGATGGTGTATGTTGAAGCATTTAAAACGGATGAGGATGCTTTCGAGATTGCCGATGCCATCACCGACCAATTGGAGATGCGCAGCTGTTTTATGAATGCAGATGAACATGATGTGCATACGGCTTATGTATCCCACATTTCTCACCTGACCTCTTTCGCCCTCGCCTTAACAGTATTGGAAAAAGAGAAATCTCAAGGACGTATCTTTGAGCTGGCAGGCTCGGGATTTGAATCTACAGTACGTCTAGCCAAAAGTTCGCCCGATATGTGGACACCTATTTTCAAGCAAAATCGCGAAAATGTACTCGAAGTACTCGAAGAACATATCAAGCAGCTTCAATCCCTGCACGATTCTATTGCCACGGAGGATTATGACAAATTGCACAAACTTATTACCCGTTCCAATAAGATAAAAAGGATCATTAAATAAAGGCTGCTCTAGTTAGAGCAGTAGGTATAAAAAGTCCACCAAAAGGTGGACTTTTTTTATTCATCTTCCAATTCATTGAATTTATCCAGGTCGGCTTTTGCCCCGATAGGATCACCCAATTTTTCACGAATTGCTGCGCGATATGAATACAAATCAGAATAATATGGATTCAAATCGATCGCTTTCGAGTAATCTGCCAGTGCGCCTGGTAAATCCTCCAACTTTTCATTCAAATCGGCTCGTAATGAATACACATAAAAATCTTCCGGATTGAGCGTAACAAGGCGATCAAAATCCAATAATGCTTCCTCAAAATTTCCCAACCGCTCAAACAAAGATGCCCTTTCTTCGTATACGATCGATGAATCACGATCTATTTCCTCCGCCTTGGCATAGTCTTCCAGCGCACTTTGGTAATTACGATAGGATTCAAACACTTTAGCGCGAAATATATAGGCGGCAGAACGATTCTCATCAAGAGCAATAGCCTGATTGAAATCAGACAATGCCAATTCAAAACAGGTCAATTTCAGGTACAAACTTCCTCTAAAAACAAACAGGTTGCTATCCTTGTTGTCGGATTCCGCAATAGCAGAAGAATAAAGACCGATTGCTTTTAGATAGCTATAGCAATGAACATATTCAAATCCCAATGAATTTATTTCGTCAGTACTCAGGTGCTTTGGCTTCGATTCCAGCTCTTGAATAACCAAATTATCGGCCTCAAAGTAAGTGAGTTCAGCTTGATTCTCCGCCCATTCCAATACACTATGGTAATTAAAATCCAGTCTCTTGGCAATCTGATAATCATAGAAAGCACCTTCGTCTTCATCGATGAGTCGATAAACTAAACAACGGCTCGCATAAAAAAATGGCTCCTCTTTATACTGTTCGATTGCGCTTGTAAACGTTGCAATAGCTTGGTCATATGCCGCTATTTTAAAATAATAAAGCCCCAAATAGCTATAGGCAAGTGCATGATTGGTCAAAGCAATCGCCTGCTCAAGTAAAGCGACAGGATTACCATCGCCACTGATTCCGACATTAAATCCTTCCAATGTAGATCTAATCGCGCTCTGTTGGACGGTGTCTAACCAATCAGCGGAAAAAGATGAACTCGCTTCCGGAAAAAATGATGAAATAGGTAAAAAAGAAAACTTAGCAAGAAGTACGGGTACTGGCAGTGTAAAATCTGATTCCACAAAAGTATTGTTTTGTAGAATGACAGCTAGATTTGAAAACATATGCTTCATACCCAAAACTAAGCTAAATTTCATTACAAAAGAAATCTAACGGGAGATCAGGTATTATAATCGGGTATTCTTATCAACTAATTTCACCTGTCAGGTATAAGTATTTATAGCGGACAATATCCCTCGAATTTGTAAATTTGATTAATTTTTCCTTTTTGAAAACATAATTGGAAACCTTCTCTTCCATCAAACGCAGGAATTCAACAAATTCAGCAAAAAAGTCTTGACGTTCTCCTGGTGTAAACTGGCTATTTTTGACAATCCAAAAGAATTGCTCCTCATTCACATGGAAAGATACCTCATTTTTCTTTTCTTTTCGAAAAATAAAAATCGGGTCATTTTCTTGGTTAATAAATAAAGCAAAGCCCGTATTTCCACCATCCAAATTAACAACAAAAGCAGAAAAATGGACAGTACCGATCTGTAAATTTTCCAGACAAATTAATTTATGCAACATCAGGTTGACAATTAGATCACCTAAAATTATTAAGTTTTTATTAAAAAACAAAAAAAGGCCCACAAAATAATTGTGGGCCTTTTTGTATTCAAGATAATGTTATTAGAATGTAAATTTCACAGATGCATTCCATGTTCTACCCTGGCCGATCAAAACAAAATTGGACGTATCAATACCATTCCAAGTATTGTTCACATCTGTCACCAAGTTGCTAGAAGTAGCTTCCGAAATATAGAACTTATTCAACACATTGTTCATGTTAACACGGAAACTCATGCTGTTCTTGTCACTTACTTTGACATTGTAAGAAAGACCGGCATCCAAAAGATTAAAAGACGGTAATTTCATATAACGTCCATAAGTTTGGCCATCTATTACTTCTCTACGATAATTCGATGCATACAAACGCTCATAATATCTGTAGTTTGCGTCAACAGACAAACCCTTAAACACTTTATATTTAGCACCAAATCCATAAGAAGTTTGCGCTGCGTTACCAACATGTTCACCGGTTAAGTTAACCTGAGAACGTCCCAATTCGACGCGGTTATCGTTACGTATAACAGAGTTTACTGCACCATCGTATTTCCAGTCACCTATCGATAAAAACCCTGTTAGGCTTAATTTTTCGATTGGGCGGGCCTCAAAATCAACTTCTATCCCTCTATGCACCTGTTTTACGCCGTAATTGGTTGTATATAGGTAGGCACCTTCGACCAAAATACCAGGATCATTTGTTGGGTTGTATTTTTTCACATCATCTGCCGTCGCTAAACTCGAACTACCCGTAACACGGTTTTCCCAAGTTGTGCGGTAAACATTCACATTCACATCCAAGAATCGAGAAGCAAATTTATAACCAGCCTCTAAACCAAGGATTTTTTCATTTTCAGCATTTTCATTAATATCATTTGCAAAATTCATGAAAATATTGTTTTGATAAGGCTGACGGGAATAGTACCCCGCATTACCAAAAACACTATGATGTCCCAATGTATAACTTACACCACCCTTCGTATTGTAGCCAAAGTTGTTCACGTCTTTAGAATCCTCATTACCTGGTGTGTATTGAAAATAATCAGAACGTTTGTTTTGTTGTTCGGAAACCGATCCTTGGAAAAACGCTGTAAAGCCATTTTTCGCATATTCCAATTGACCGAACAGACCGCCATAACGGATGTATTGATTGTAATCCCAAGCTAAACGATCTTCACGCGAATCAGGTTTGCTTGAGAAAGCTTTCCAAGGATTTGTTGAGTATGTATTGGTAACCAATGGCTTATTAGGGAAATTAACATTACCGCCCAATACAACACCATTTGTATTTCCTAGTGGATCTGTCAATTTACGATAATGTGTACCCTTATAATCTCTCACATCAAAACCCACATTAAAATTCAGGGACTCTGAAAGCTTACGGTTATAATTGGAAACTATACCAAACCACTGATGATTGTTCACATCAGCAGCCAAATATTTGCCTTTGTTGTATTTATCACTTCTTAACGATTGACCGCCCCCAGCAGCTAACGACGCATAAACGACAGTTGACAAAGATGATTTATCATCGATGGTCCA
The DNA here is from genome assembly GCF_002440385.1 of Sphingobacterium sp. UBA6317. Classification (NCBI taxonomy): domain Bacteria; kingdom Pseudomonadati; phylum Bacteroidota; class Sphingobacteriia; order Sphingobacteriales; family Sphingobacteriaceae; genus Sphingobacterium; species Sphingobacterium sp. UBA6317. The sequence continues at coordinate 26,337 of NZ_DJTD01000065.1, forward strand.
ATCCCAGTTCAAGTTGGCTACCGGCTTATGATAAAAGTTCTTTTGCGCATTCATCATCACGCCATTTGCATCCTTATAATTGTCGTTGTAACGTCTGCCATTAGCAAGATAGTTAGACAATTTTGAGGTATATCCTTGGTTGTGCCACTGTGGTGCACCGGTTACCATGAAGTTCAGGTTGTGCTTTTCATTTGCTTTGTATCCAACGGACAAGAAATAACTTTGTCCAGCACCTTCCGTATGATCCATATAACCGTTACCTGACCATTGCGTAAACATAGCCGAAACAGCAAAACCGTTTTTCATCAGACCGGTATTGTAACCTACTGTTGCCTTCATAAACATATCGTTACCAACAGTAGTGCGGACAAAACCACCTTCTTTCATTGCGGTAGATTGTGTCACGTAATTTACGGTACCGCCGACAGATGAAATCGCTAATTTAGATGATCCCAAACCACGTTGAATCTGCACTAAAGAAGCAATATCTGTAAGTCCCGACCAATTTGACCAATATACACTTCCATTGTCCATACCATTGATCGGCTGACCGTTCAACAAAAATGCGGTATTGGACTGATCAAAACCACGTGTTGTCATAGAAGACTCACCAAAACCTTTTGCCTGACCAGTGATATAAACCGACGGGGTATTAGCTAGTGCTGAAGTAATATCCTGTGCGCCTACCCTTTCCTCTAAATCCTGTTTACGGATCGTTGAAACGGCAATCGGCGTCTTTCTTCCCGCAGCAATATCAATAACACCATTACCAACAACAACAACCTCATCCAAACTTGTTGAAGATCCAGCCGTAAAAATTGGATTGATATTCAACGATTCCCCCGATTTCAGCATGATGTTTTCGAAAACAACAGGTGTTTCGCCAATGTAAGTTACCTCTACTTTGTAGGGGCCTCCTTCTTGAAGATTTGAAATTTGAAATTTTCCTTGGGCATCGGCTGAGCCACTTACAACTTGTCCACTTGGGATGTGGGTAATTTTAATGGTTGCTCCTTTAACCGTTTGTCCAGTAGCTTCTTTGACAACTCCTGAAACCGAACTAGTATTTGCTGTTTGACCATGAACGGCACTATAACTAGCAAAAACGAGGGCAAAAAAAAGTAAAGACTTTTTCATGTTAGATGTGATTGTTTTGTTTTTGTGGCGCAAAATTAGGAATTGATTGTCTTTTTAACTAATTTTAACAATAGGATTATCAGACCCTAGCGCTATACAAAACAAATCAGTTTTAAGCTTCCACAGAAAAACAGCTACTTCTAAAACAAAGAGGCAATAAAAAAACAGATTAAATAAAATAAATACAACACATTCATCACATTCTTAAAAAAACACTAAAAATAATCAGAATAACATTTTGTCTGTTTTGAATAAATCAAAATTTATGAATTTCACGATTTTATATGTTAGCTGCTGGATACGCCACACACAGCACAAAAAAACCGGTCTTTCTACACATTATTTCCACCAACATTCTTTTCCACCAACATTCTTTTCCACCCCCAGGGGATAAAATAAGCCCGTAAATAATTAACTTTAACTAAAATAATACCGTATGTTGTCAATCCAACAAGCTTATACAGGCATTCTTGAGCCAGAGTTAATTACTGCAATAGCCAAAAACGCACACTTCAAAACGTTTCATGAGGGGGATCTCATCATTGATACTAATCAATACATCAAGTCGATGCCCCTTCTCCTAGATGGAGCAATAAAAATTGTCCGGGAAGATGAAGACAAAGGCGAACTGCTGCTCTACTATTTGGAAAAAGGTCAAACCTGTACGATGTCAATAGCCTGTTGTCTCGGAAATAAAAAAAGTGAAATTCGTGCCCTCGCAGAAAAAACAACAACGGTTGCCATGATTCCAAATGAGCTTGTCAACCTTTGGATGGGAAAATACCCCTCTTGGCGAAATTTCATCATATCAAGCTATTCAAGCCGTATGGACGAAATGTTACAAGCTATTGATAGTCTAGCTTTTTCCAATATGGAAGAACGAATCATCCAATATCTGAAAGCCAAAGTAAAGCTGAACAACGACCGAATACTTACCCTTACGCATCAGGATATTGCTTCTGACCTAAACACATCCCGGGTAGTTGTCTCCCGAATTTTAAAAAAACTGGAACAGGAAGATAAAATAGTGCTCCTTCGTAACGAAATCAGGGTATTAGTGGAATGACCAAAACATTTGTATCTTTAATAGACGTAAATTTCAAGAGCTATTAATGTAATTTTAGATGAAGATAGAAAAATTAGGATTTATAGGATTAGGAAACATGGGGCACCCCATGGCTAAAAACCTGGAAAAAGCAGGATTCCCCCTTTCTGTTTATAATAGAAACCGTGCAAAAGCAGCGGGCTTTGAAGAACAATCAATGATCAGAGAAGGTATAGCCGAATTGGTCGAACATGCTGATATTGTATTCTCCATGCTCACCAATGATGAAGCTGTCAGTGAAGTATATGAAAAAATCCTTCAAGGAGATATCAAGGGCAAATTATTTGTCGATATGAGTACCATATCCCGTGAACTCACCCTGTCTATCGCATCCAAACTCAAAGAAAAAGGAGCCGCATTTATAGATGCACCTGTGGCCGGCAGTACCAAGCCCGCGGCAGAGGGCACCCTGATTATTATGGTCGGTGGTGAACAGGAGGATCTTCATCGCGCCCGGCCATACCTCGAGCAGATGGGCAAGTCGATCAAACATGTTGGCGAAAATGGCCAGGGAATTGCCGCCAAACTTGCGATCAACTATTTTCTTTCAACGATCTATCAAGGTCTCGCAGAGACGATCTTATTTTCAGATAAACTGGGAATTCAACGGAGTGATATGCTCGAAATCATCAATGATAGTGCCAGTGGCAGTGGCGCAACAAAAGTCAAAACGCCTTTACTGGTGGAAGAAAACTACAGTCCTGCTTTCGCGCTAGATCTTATGCTGAAAGATATTCGACTGGCGCAACAAGCCGGTGCCGAATATCCCCTCCTCAAGACATTACTCGATACCTACGGGAAAGCACACGACCAAGGTCTCGGACAACTCGATGTTATTGGTATTATTGAATCTATAAAGTCGTAACTTCAGGTTGACGACAGCGGAAAAAATGTACATTGAAAATTATATTTAGTTGAGATGGACTCCAAATTAGGTTCATTTCTGATCACACAAAATAATGAGCGGAACAAATTATTTACAGATGAAAACAGTTATGACACTATTGATGCTGACTATGGTCACGATGACTACGCAGGCCCAACAATTAAAACAGGTTTCTTACCAGGATGGTGAACAAAAACTCAACGGCATGGTAACCGCCAATAGGGCAAAAAAAGGCCCTGCTGTCTTAATTCTTCCTGCGTGGAAGGGAATTGACAACGAAGCGAAACAAGCGGCATTGCTTCTTGAAAAAGAAGGTTACATCGCGTTCATTGCCGACATCTACGGTGAGGGAAATATTCCTGCGGACAACACCGCAGCTTCGAAAATTGCAGGCCACTACAAGACGGACTATAAAGCTTATCAGCATCGCATCAAGCTCGCATTAGAACAACTGAAAAAAGAAGGCGCAGATCCGACAAAAATTGCGATCATTGGCTATTGCTTTGGAGGTTCAGGAGCATTAGAAGCGGCGAGAGCCGGCTTCCCCGTCAATGCCGTGATCAGTATCCACGGAGGCCTATCCAAAGCTGCCGATAGACCCAATGGTTCCATTAAAACAAAAGTACTCATTGAGCACCCTGCAGCCGATAAGAGTGTATCAAAAGAAGATTACGATGGGTTGGTCAAGGAATTAAATGAAGGAAAAGCAGACTGGCAAATAATTACCTACGCAAATTCTGGACATACGTTTACGAATCCCGAGTCAGCGGAATATAATCCCGTGATGGCCAAACGTGCCTGGGAGCACACCTTATTATTTTTGAAAGAAGTATTAAATTAAATAGCAAAGTCAACAACAGCAATATCGACCCAAATGAATTATAACGCGAAACTGCACATTTATCCGATTATCATTCAGTTGTTGATATTGCTGTTTTATAGTCCCATTGCAGCATCGCAAACAGTAAAATCGTTAACAATAGCTAGCCCTACACAGGCAGTTCTGTTTGTAACCAATGAGTCCGATAAATCAACTGATTTTATCATGCGTTTACACGAAAAAAATGCTGCTGCGATTTTCAAGCAAGTACCTTTTAGCACAACAAAGTTACTGGTCACAAAAACCGATGCAAAAAAACTTACATTTAGCGTTAAAAATCAACAATGGACCATCGATGTATTGTCATTGAAACAACGTCATGTCATGATCTTGTTTGATGGCTTAGGCAAACCCAAGATCATATACGATAGTAATACCTATCTGACAGCAGCCAAATCCATATTAAGCAACAACACACAAGTTGCGTCGAAGAATCCTTCGTCACAATATAATGCCCAACATTTCTTTGACTCCATTGCACAAGTGCAATTTATTCCATCCAGGCAATATGCAGCGGCTATTATCGCCAATACAGCTCTCCCTCTTTACTACAGTCAGCGTAAAAATCAATGTGACGGCACGTATGTCATGCAGCAGTTTTCCGATGAAAATGAGGTGGAAACTGGAGCAATTGTGACGACTGTATATGAAGAAGGCAAAGAGCTCACATCCAACAATCTTTCCGGCGGAAATAATTATTTCAGCAAAAGATGCTATAATCAGTTCGGACTTATCGACTCCATACAGTACCTTCAAAACAGCAAATGGAGCAACAGCACCATTTACCGTTATCTCCCAAACGCCATTGTTTCCTACGATCCAACATTACAAACAGCGACAATAGACCACTTGAACAGCAAACTCCAGGTTGTAAAAAGTGAATCCATTCATTTTTTATACCAACGGATAGATTGGACCATTTACAGTTATGACAAACAGAATCGCATGAGTGAAGAGCTGTCGGGCAGAAATGATCAAAGGGAAAGTCGGGTCCGTTATGCGTATAGCGATCCGAAAACAAGTGATTATATACTACGCCAAACCTTCGATCAAAATGACCAACTCACAGCGGAAATCAAGCGATCCTACCGGGCCAACGAAACAGTTGATGAATTCTACTTCAAGGGGGTATTGCAACAAAAATCAATTGTAAAAGATTTGGGAAACTGTACGTATGAAAACCTGAACTATAACGGGCATGGGAAGCTCACGGGCAAATACGTACAGACAAGAAAACAGCTATAGACATAGAGCGAAAAGCCAGTATACACCCGATGGAACAAAAGTTCTACCCCCTATACAGTAAAAACACAGGACAAAATCAAAAAAAGCGGCAAAAGATAGATTTCTGCATTAATTTTGATAGCGATAAATAAACATCGTATTGAAAAAAAGAAAACTGATCAGTCAACAGCACCCCATACTCTATTTTTTTGCAGTATGGGTAAGAAGAATGCAGCGAAAAGCCGTCTGGCTATTTGACGACAAAAAATACAGCAAAGTTAAATCAGCTGAAAAACTTCCCTTTCGTATTAAAAAGCATCAGTCTGTATTATTAAAAAAGCTGGGCGAAAATAATATGCAATTGCAGATCAACAAAGTGACCAACCTGAAAATTGCAGCAGCACAGATCAATAGCATTCTGATCAGACCGAAGGAAACCTTTTCATTTTGTAAACTCGTGGGGCTCCCCACCGTAAAGAAAGGGTATCTGCCCGGCATGGAGTTATCCTTCGGTGAAGCAAGGGCGGGTATTGGCGGTGGAATCTGTCAAATATCCAATCTCATCCATTGGCTTGTTATCCATAGTCCACTCACCGTCAGCGAACGTTATCATCACTCCTTTGATCCTTTTCCTGACGATGGTCGTGTTTTGCCATTCGGCAGTGGGGCTACCGTATTTTATAACTACCGTGATTATCAATTCACCAACAACACGCCTTACACCTTCCAGATCAACCTCTGGTTTACAGAGAAATGTTTAGAGGGCGAATTGAGGATCGATCAGGAGCTGGATTTTGCATACCATGTCGTTGAAAAAGAACATCAATTTCTTAAAATAGACAATCAGTTCTTTCGTAAAAATGAGATTTGGCGCGAGAAGTTTTTAAAATTTCAGGGTGGAAAGATTTTAGAAACAGAACTTTTGACCAAAAATTTTGCCCGGGTTACTTATACCCCTGTTGAATATATTGAAATTAGTGCCGATCAAAATCCGGCCGATTAATTTAACAAGCTAAGTGATCGAAAAATGATGGATATGAAAAGTCCTCTTTTTTGTTTAAATTTGGTCTGGCTTTGGGGGTATTCTGTATAGAATTGAGATAGTCCCTTTGAACCTGATTCGGTTTATACCGGCGTAGGGAAAAGCAAAAATCCACTGTACAGCATACTCCTTTACTGCGCAGTCTATCGCTCTTCTTCCCTCCAAGGCTACACCGTACATCTTAGCATATGTAAAAAGAATGGAAGATTCAATTATCAATTTATTAGCGCAGCTGAGGGTCGAAAAACCCCTTGTACACAACATCACAAACCTAGTCGTGATGAACAATACGGCCAACGCACTGTTAGCCCTAGGAGCGTCCCCCGTAATGGTACAAAGTCCTTTAGAAGTACGTGAAGTTGTCGATATTGCGCAAGCTCTTGTTATTAATATCGGCACCTTGAGTGAAGATACAGCCGAAGCTATGCTGGTTGCTACCGAACATGCCAATACCATTGGACGGCCATGGGTACTTGATCCTGTTGGTGCTGGGATATCAGCATTCCGCAATGATTTATTGGCCAATCTACTGGATCTCAAACCAACGGTTATTCGTGGAAATGCATCAGAAATCATGACGCTGTACAATTTCAACCAACCGAACACAAAAGGAGTCGACAGCACGACAGCGAGTAAAGATGCGCTCCGATTTGGCCAATTATTGCAAGAGCAAACCGGTTCCATTATCTGTATTTCCGGAGAAGTAGACTATATTCTTTCCGAACAATACCGGGTTGAAGTCTTTAATGGCAACCCTTTAATGACACAGGTAACTGGACTTGGCTGTAGTGCTACTGCACTTATTGGTGCATTTCTAGGTGTTACAGACCAATATGTTGAAGCAGCTGTTGCCGGCGTTTCCATTTTGAGCTTGGCGGGAGAACTCGCAGCCCAAACAGCAGCTGGCCCGGGTACCTTGCAATTGAATCTCTATGATGAACTCTATAAGCTCAATGCAGAACGTCTAAAATCAAAGCTCAAGATCAAATGTTATGCGCATTAATCCGCTTTTTCCCTACCCTTTATATTTGGTAATTTCTGAGCGGGACTGTTATCCTCAACATTGGCTCAATGTCGCCGAAGAAGCCATCATTGGTGGAGTCGATCTTATTCAATTACGCGAAAAAGCTGACGATCCCGCTACATTTTTGGATAAAGCCATGCGTTTGAAAAAACTGACCGATCGTTATGGTATTCCGCTCGTGATCAATGATGCCGTAGCAATCGCTGCAAAAATCGAGGCATGGGGAGTACATGTGGGTCAAAATGATTTGCAGCCGCTCCCTATTCGCGAAAAATATGGCGATAAATTAAACATAGGCTGGTCCATAGAAGATATGCAACAACTGGAAAGTCCACAAATGTACGCCGTCGACCACCTTGGTGTAAGTCCCATTTTTTCTACGAGAACAAAAATGGACACGATTACTGAATGGGGAATTGCAGGTTTAAAACAACTTCGGAGTAGGACGGAAAAACCATTGATCGCTATCGGAAGGATGAATTTACAAACAGCAGAAGAGACCTGGAATGCCGGTGCAGACTCCATTGCAGTCGTTTCGGCCATATGCCAAAGTCAAGATCCCAGAGCTGCCAGTGCACAACTAAAAGAACTATTAAAATGACAAAAGATAAAAAATACCGCGTCCCTAGCGTACTCAGCATTGCGGGGTTCGATGGTAGCGGTGGTGCAGGTATACAAGCAGATACCAAAACCATATCTGCATTAGGTTGTTATGCCATGAATGTGTTAACTGCCTTACCCGTTCAGAACACACAAGGTGTAAGACGTATTTATGACATTCCTACAGCAGCCGTCCAGGACCAATTAGATGCTATTTTTGACGACATCTATCCCGATGCAATTAAAATAGGCATGGTACACCATATTGAACTTGTGGAGCTTATTAGCAGCTATTTAAAAGAATATAAAGGGCCTATCGTATTTGATCCAGTCATGGTCTCGACCAGCGGGCACAAGCTCATTCACGATGATACAATTCAGGCCTGCATTGAACTTCTTTTTCCTTTGGCAACGCTGATTACACCAAATTTAGACGAGGTAAGTGTTTTAGTAGACGAAGTTATTGACGATGTCGAGAGGATGAAAAAAGCGGGAAATAGCCTACTGGCGAAAGGTTGTCAATCCGTTTTGATTAAAGGCGGGCATCTCCAAAGTCAAGAATTAACATCCCTATTGTTCCAGCACAAGAATCCACCAATTGAATTCAAATCTCAAAAAATTAACAGCAAAAATACACATGGTTCCGGTTGTTCGCTTTCTTCAGCAATTGCGAGCCATTTGGCACAAGGCGTTGGTCTCGATAGCGCGGTTGAATTCGCATTGGCCTATATACACGCAGCAATAGCTGGTAGCAAAGACCTCATCATTGGCAAAGGAAATGGGCCATTAAATCACTTCCACAATCCGATTAAACTTATTCAATATGAACTGGACTGATCATGCCTGGGATTCAATAACATCAATTTATTCAGATATACTCACTATGCCGTATATTGTTCAGCTTAGTGATGGTAGTCTTCCCCTGGATAAATTTCAATTTTACATGCAGCAGGATGCTTTCTATTTAGAAGAATTTGGCCGTGTGCTCGCCTTTATAGGTGCAAAAAGCGCGGATAACCAACAAGCATTGGACTATTTCGAATTTGGTCGCAATGCGCTACTTGTTGAACGGGCATTACACGAAAATTACTTTCGGGAATTTGGTTTAAGTCCTGCCGACAAGAGCAACAAAATCGAACCAACCTGCCATCATTATGTTCATTTTCTTAAAAGCGTAGCCGCTTTCGAGAGCATTGAGGTTGCTATGGCGGCAACACTCCCCTGTTTTTGGATTTATAAGGAGGTCGGAGATCACATTGTATCGACAGCAAATACACAGGGAAATCCCTATTCCAAATGGATAGCAACTTATAGCGGTGAGGATTTTGCACAGGGCGTTATCAAGGCGAAAAACTACGTTGACAAAATTGCAGCAGAAACTACTGCAACAAAACGGGAGAAGATGCGACAAGTATTTATAACAGCTTCCCAATTAGAGTATCAATTCTGGTTAGCAGCCTACAAACGAAGAGTCTGGTAAACAAACTATTGTCCGATACCGAACAGTTGATGTTCAAAAATGAGCATGAACGAAAATAGCACTCAGGAACAAAACTAGTGTTAATCAGTATTTTAAACGGATTTAAAGTTTTGGCATTACTATTATACTATAGGTGGCAGTTAACGATAGAGCGTATGCATAAGTGTATAAGAAACGATAAAAAGGGAAATTAAAATGAAACTTTCAGTAAAAATAAATTTAAACTAATAACAGAAAAATAATGAAAAGAATCTTAACCATTGCCTTTATTTCATTTTTATATGTAGCTCAGGCACAAGAACGCGAAACACGTAAGATCACTGCTCCAGATGGCATTTCATCGGCAACTTCATTACGTGTAGATTATATTCACTCTAATCGCAACGAAGTTATTGTTGAAGCAGCTAATCCCGAACATTTATCCCTTATCGAAACGACTGTAAAAAACGGTACACTGTATGTACAGTATAAAAGAAACAGTTCAATCAGAAATGCGAGAAACAATCGCGTAACTGTTTACTCAAGCAAGATACCGACACGCTTTTCGGCATCATCCAGCAGTTCGATCTATACCGATGAAACGATTAAGGCAAACAAAATTTCTGTAGACGTATCCTCCTCCGCAAAAATATCGCTTAAAAAATTAATTGCTGATGATATCAACCTTTCAACGAGCTCTTCTAGCAAGTTAACGACAGATGTCAGCAGTAAAAATTTGCAAGTATCGGCAAGCAGTTCGTCTAAGCAGGAAATTGCGGGTAGCGCTTCAAATTTAAATTTGAACACCAATTCATCCGCATCGGTTGACATGAGCCGTTTCTCGACAACAAATGCCCAAGTACAAGCCAATTCGTCTGCAAATGTTAGGCTCAGCGTGAAAGAAAACTTACAGGGAAATGTTTCTACATCGGCAAGAATTGCGTTAAAAAATCAACCAAAAAATGTCCAAGTTGACAAATCAACAAGTGGCAAAGTAGTATTGTAATTTTTAGTGTGGTCTTTAAAAAAGACTGTTTATTTATGTTTAATGTTTAGTTAGCTTAAAGGTGATACATACCCCAGTATCACCTTTGCTTTTATTAGCATTTTTGCTCACACTTCTCCTTTTCCTTCTCCTTCTCCTTCTCCT
>NZ_DJTD01000065.1:37097-126468 GCF_002440385.1 Sphingobacterium sp. UBA6317
CCTTCTCCTTCTCCTTCTCCTTATAAATTCACACATTTATCACCTCAAAAAACTGTATCAGGAAATTAATGACATCGATAGCAAAACCAGATTTCAGCTAAAAAAATTATTTTAGGTCTCGGTTTCAGGACATTTTTGTATATTAATATTCATATAAATGCCAAACTTTCGACGCAATGGACAATTTTTTAGCGACATGTATCAAGCAATTTCAATATTATAAATCTTTGGGTGATAAAACATTGGCACAGTTAAGCACTGAACAACTCTTTTGGCAACCCAATGATTCGAGCAATAGCATTGCATTAATTGTTAAACATTTAGGTGGAAATATGCTTTCCCGATGGACCGATTTCCTCACCACAGATGGCGAAAAACAAAATAGAAACCGCGACCAGGAGTTTGAGAACAGTTGGGTAGATCGCGATGAGCTTATTACCTATTGGAATGCTGGATGGTCCTGTCTGTTTCAAGCAATTGAATCCCTCGAAGAAGAAGATCTCGCTAAAATCATTTATATCCGTAATCAAGGACATACCGTCATGGAAGCGATCTTGCGGCAGCTAGCACATTATCCCTACCACATCGGTCAGATGCTCTATATTGGGAAAATATGTTTGGATGATAAATGGACCTCCTTATCAATACCCAAAGGTAGTTCAGCGTCCTATAATAGGGAGAAATTCAGCCATGAAAAACAGCAACAACATTTCACGTCGGAGTTTATAAAAGGGAATCAGGACAATTTGTCTTAAATAAGCTTTTTCACTTAGTTAACACAATAATTACTTGATTAGAAAGCATCGGATGCTAACCTAATTTCCGCAAACTTTTAAGTATATTTGTCATACATACAACTATTCCTTTTTTTTGATTTCATTGGTAAGTAGGTTGTCTTTAAAACTATGAAAAATTCGATTAAGATCATCAACAATTACGAGTACAAAAAGTTATTTTTACCGGATGTTTCTGAGCACAATTTATTCAATGAGAATAAAATTCAAGTCTATCGAATCGAGAATTACCTCCGCAGTATCCTGATGCCTGTCATCCCCTATCGTACGACGTTTAATTTTCTCATTTTTGTAACGAAGGGGTCCCTGACCCAACATCTCGAAAGCGCATCTTATACCTTAACCGAAAATCAAGTCATTAACATCAAACAAGGTAATATTACGGCTACGCTGGCAATCTCTGATGATGTAGAAGGTTTTTTCGTGGTTTATGAAAATGAAATTGTAACTGATATTGAGCTTGGCATAAACGATATTAAATTTTTCAATTCCCATCCTTTTACCACACTTAAACCACATGTAGCACATTGGATCCAGCAAATGTTGATGTTATTGGAACAGGAACTTTTTACCGAGGGCCGCGTAATGGAAGTCTGCATATCCATGATGCAGTGTATCCTATTGAAGGTGATAAAATCGGATATAGAGACTAAGGCGCCGATGAGCCGACAGCTCGATATTGCTTTCCGTTTCCGCGAATATGTACAAAAATTTCATATCGATCATAAAAACGTGTTATTCTACGCCAATTTATTGCATATTTCAGAAAACTACCTCAATAAATGTGTAAAGGAAGCGACAAATAAACCTCCGAAGCAATGGATTAGTGAAATAAGTATCTTACATAGTCAGATTCTGCTGCAGGATGCTACGAGAGATATTGCCGGTATAGCCTTTGAATTGAAATTTCAATCGCCCTCCTATTTCACCAGGCTATTCAAAAAAATCACTGGGTATTCACCCAGTGACTATCGGAAACATAAGTTTATGGCGGGCTAATGTTTTTTACGGTAAGGCAGATTCCAGATTAAATCTACGGCTAAATAATGAACCCCAAAATCCACTTTGTCATAGCCTTTAATTAAGTCGTTCATATAACCCAGATCCAATCGCAAAGGTGTCTTTGGAATATCTGTCATGTAATAAAAACCCAAACGGGTCTCTTTATAGCCAAAGCTAGACCAGGTACTAACAGGTTCGTAGAGCTTGCTGATTGCAAAAAGTCCTTCAGCGCTCAACGCCAATTCCTGCTTATTTTTAGCCGAAATTTTGAAATTTAGCTGCGACTTCAAGCGGGTCCTAAATTGAAAATTCTCTTCTGCCTTTTGAAAATCGGCTGTAAAGAACTTTCGGAACTCTTGCCTTAATGTATTTTTCCATTTCAAACGATCATTAAGGGTCAATGTATACGCATATCGTCCATACAACCTAAACTCTTGCTCAACACCTTCGTTATGATATGGGGCAGCCTCATCGTAAACGTTTTGGCGACGATAACTCAACGCATAACTATATTGTTGATTTTTAGCAAATTTATGATAGACCTCATGGTTTAACACCCAAATAGCCTGCTTGTGAAATGGATTTGAATCGTCGGGTGTACTTTTAGTTCCCAAACCAATATAGGTCAATGCTTCCTTCGTTCCAGCACTGTCTAACTTCCTACGCAAGCCCAAAACCGACCAAGATGCGGTCCTTGCTTTTCCTAATCCCGGCGGACTGACTTGTCCGTACACCGTATTTACATGAATTCCCAATAAGAGCATTATTGGGAATAGTTTTATTAAACGAAATTTAAACATACATAAAATTTTAGTTCACAAAAAAGGACTAGGAAGTCCCTTCAGCTGATGAAAACCTATTCACCAACCATTTATCGATAAGTTTGACAGGGTGCATAGCCCACATCGCAAAAACAAATGGAAAAGTCAATGTTGTCCATCCGTTGTGAATCAAAAAATGATCGAAATATGTTGCGATAATCGTTCCGATTAGAACATATACACCATCTCTAACGCGGGGGCCGCTTAGGGCAATCCCAACCAAAACTGCATTGAAGCTAAAAATGCCATTATTGGTCATATCTACAGATTCATGGCCATGGTGTGATATATAAACACTGATGATAACAGCAGCGAAACCGTAAAGTGCGCCCATAGGATTGCTCAGGAAAACCCCGATGAAAAAGATCAATCCAGCAATTAAACTACCCTGAAAAATAACCTGACCAAAGGCATGGCCTTCAATTAGGAAGTCATCCATTTCCTGAATATCAACAAAATGCTCGGGTACAGTCCGCAAGGCCAGTTCTGGAATACTCAACACATACAATGCGATCCAGGTAATTAAGATAAAAGGAAATGTAAATACCGGCAGATTCTTCTTTAATGCAAACCCCATCAAAATGGTGGTCAACGCAGATCCTACGATTAAGGCTCCCCATACCCAAACGTTTGTCTGGAAATAGAAAACCAAAGCAATACCGTAAAGCGTAGCATTAAATCCGAAAAGTCCATCATTGATATGATCCTCATCAAATTTCATCAACTTGGCCGTCAGTACGCCTACGATGTTAGCGAGAACCCCTGCAAAGCCCATAAGTGCCGAATCATAAATAATGGCTCCGATAAATAAGATACCCGTCCAAATGTTACCCTGTAACATAATCTGCCCAAATCCTTTAAAAAAAGCTTTTATAAAAGCTAGGATGTTATTTTTCATTGGAATATAATTAGTTGTTATTCAAAAATATGTTGTCCCATAGTGCGCTTTGCATTTCTTTAAAAAGAAGATAAAGCTGTTCGGCACCGTTACCTAAAACACGAACCATAAAACCGTCATGCTGCAATTCGCTAATCCCAAACGCGACGTCTTTGGTTTCCCCGTACTGTTCATGGAAAGCCTCGATCCAGTCGCTTGGATTCAAGCCGGCACTATTCAGATAGATCAACGTTCCCTGGTGCGTATAGCCTTCCAAAATACCCAGACCTTGTATAGGCATACGATCTGGCTGAAGCAATACATTATCCTTCACCACGAGCCTACCATTGACATAACATTCTGTCAGATTTTGAAAGTGATTGTACATAAACTCTTCACCGGACATTTTCCGGCCACAGGTCACGATTTCACTCAGCAATAAGTGACAATTTGAAGCAAGACGTACAATGTTATGGCTCAAAAAATGAGACGAATGCTGAGGTACGACGGGATGGGGTACATAAGAAAAAACAGCATTTTCGCCTACATTCACTTCCATCGTTTGGGACGATTGACCTTTCATATGAAACAAACGCTGATAAGCCTGCGTTTGTAACTGTAACTTAGACCCCGGAGCAATATCAACTTGAATACGATGGTCATCTCCATCCAACAAACCAGGCGATGAACTCATAATCATCAAGTACGCTGCATTGTCTTTTTGATATTGCCCAACAGGAACGATACGAAACGGTTGTGTCGCATATGCATCTTTTAAAAAGGATTTTCCTTCGCGATGTGCTATCTTAATAGCTAAAGAACAAATCATAATTAACGTAGTAAATTAGGCTCCTCAATATCTTGAAGGAGTGCGTATTTTTTAATCCAGCCTACGATCTCTTCCAAACCATCGCCGGTTTTTAGATTTGAAAACAGGAATGGAGAACCTTTACGCATTTTACGCGCATCATGTTCCATCACTTCTAGGCTTGCGCCCACATAGGGTGCCAAATCTTTTTTATTAATCAACAACAGGTCTGATCTTGTAATTGCCGGCCCACCTTTACGCGGCATTTTTTCACCTTCGGCAACATCAATGACAAAAATGGTGATATCGGCAAGATCCGGACTATAAGTAGAAGTCAGGTTATCACCGCCACTTTCAATTAAAATCAACTCCAAATCCGGGAAACGGCTAGCTAGTTCATCTACAGCTTCGAGATTCATACTCGCGTCTTCCCGTATCGCCGTATGGGGGCAACCGCCAGTTTCCACACCGATAATTCGTTCACGGGGAAGCAAACTATTTTTGGCCATATATTCCGCATCTTCCTTGGTATAAATATCATTCGTAATTACGGCAAGATCAATTTCATTCATCAACCGTCTGCTCAATCGTTCCAATAATGCTGTTTTACCAGACCCTACTGGACCACCAACCCCTATTTTAACATATTTTCTATTTTCCATTTTAATTGTTTTTTAAGAAATATAAACTCTAGAATATAATCGTTCGTGTTGCATGCAACGGATGTCAAATCCAATGTTGCATAAGCCCACTAAATTCCGTTCAACGGTTAAGGTCTCTTTGCAGAGATCAAGTATATCATCATGTAAACCAAAAAGTATATCTTGGCCATCCAACTGTCCTAATGGCACAAGTTTTACAGCGTTGGTCACCATCGTAATGGCGGCATTATAATAAAAGCCGTGTAATGCTTCTTCCAAAGGAATTTCTAAAAGTGACGCCAACATGCCATACATCAAACAGTAATGGCTATCTACTTCCTTCTTTTGGATTAATTCACCCCAGGATAGCATAAAATCCTGGTGTTGATAACGACTGAATATTTTATAAATACGTACACCCAGTTTTTTACTGGCATCGCGAATTTCTCTTGGGCTTTTTAATGCTGTACATTCTTGATCTAACGCGATCAATGCATCCATGTCCTGCGAAGAAGTTGCTTCATAGGCCAATTTCATCAAAGCAGCATCATTGTACTTCAGATTATACCAGAGGTTATGACGCACATAATTATCCGCCGTAACTTTATCACAGACCAAGCCCTGTTGCACATAAGTCTCCAGTCCATTTGAATGGGTAAACCCTCCAATTGGTAATGTAGGATCTGCTAGATGGAGTAACTTGCCTAGAAATGTATTTTTCATTGACATTATTTTTTTATTATAAGTATATATCTTCAAGGACCAACCCGCCCCTTGTGTAATCTTCTCTACCATTGGATATTAAAGCTGTACCAAGTTTTTCCTTTTATGAAAAGAAAGTACTGCTCTAATCCTTTTTATCTGATCCATCCCTTTTTCCTGATTCCTATTTTTTACATTATAGGATCAATGAGCTAGCTACGCTCGGTTATCGAGCAGAACGAAACTTCAGCCTCCCTTCATAGCTGTTGGCGCTTGCGAATTCATGAAGGCTTTGTCGTTGATCAAAAGCGGGATATTTTTAGTCGAAGACTTTATCTTCTGATGATGCTTGGGATCGACATTTGCATTGAGCTGACGTAAAAGTTGACGCTCGCCACGCTGCGGGTCAAATCCTTGTTTCTTTAGCCATTCGTACATTAACCGTTCATAAGGCATAAGCAATTCATTTGCCTCCACAAATAGAGGCAAATGTTTGTTTCCAATTTCGCTGCTTACAAAAGCAGTTCGCAGGAAATCAATTGCCATGACACGGATGACTTCACAAGGTTTGATCGTTACCACAACAATTTTCTCTTCATCTTCGTACAAGACATCACCATCCTGCAAGCTGGATGTATTACCCAACAATTTGACGGCAATATCCATTCCCTCCGCTGTACGTAAACGTTGAATACGTTTGGTCGACTCATACCATTCAATAGCAAGCAAATCCAGACGCTTAGTGATCTGCTCCCCCTGAATATTCCTTGTGATTTCCGTGATTATCATTTTTTAATTTTTAATAAATAGATTTTTAGACAAGCCTAAACCTACTGTAGATCCATTGATTCCCGTAATAACTTCGTGATCATTGGGAATAGCAGCATCTTTACTATTTTTCTTTTTATAAGACAGTTCTGCTACTTTAGCTTTTAATGCCCAGCCTTTTCCCAAGGCGATACCCACAAGCGGGTACACTCTGAATAGATAGCCATTGTATTTACCATCTACCATAGTACCACCGGTAGCGACATGTTGATCGCCCCACAAATAATGCACATCAACCTGGCCAATTAACATAAAATGCTCACTCAGGGGCCAAGTATTGCTATAGAAAGGTCCTATTTCATGCGAATGATCCGTAAAATCCAGTGCTTTATCCTTAGCAGAATTGAACCCATAGTTTAGCCCCGCATTCATATTGTCAGTGAAAAAATAAGCAGCACCCACCGGAGCGGCACTAAATTGATGCCCAGCTGTTGTTTCGTGGTAATTCAGTGACCCATAAACCATGATACCTCCCTTTTGCGCATAGGCCGATTGTATGGTTAAGCACGCCATTGCTATACAACAGCCTAAAAATGTCTTCAAATTTTTCATTAGCGTAAATCGTATTTTAGCTTAATGAAGCATCATGAGCAATCAGTATTCCCTCTCTTTTATGCGCTTTTGATAAGCCCATGATGATTTCATCAACCTATTGTTTTTCATAGCTTATGGCGTGACATCGGATCACGCCATAAAAAGTAGTTATAGGGTTAAAACAAGAAGTATCGTTGTCCCAACGAAACTGTATCAACAGGTTTTGACCGCAAGATCTCGCCGTCAAGACTTACCTCATAATTCTCTGGATTGACGATAATTTCAGGTGTGGCATCATTGTGGATCATATCTTTTTTGGAGATATTCCGACAATTTTCTACGGCAAGTAAGGTTCTTTCTAGTTTATACTCTTCTTTAATTCCCTTTTCCAATGAAATTTTAGAGACAAAGTCAAAACAAGTTTGGTGAACGGCTTTACCTAAACCGCCAAACATGGTTCTTAAGATGATAGGTTGTGGTGTAGGAATAGAAGCATTCGCATCCCCCATTTTTGAAGCGATAATCATCCCGCCTTTAATAATCATTTCTGGTTTTGCGCCAAATAAAGCTGGACGCCAGATAACCATATCGGCAATTTTACCAGGCTCGATAGAACCAACGTACTTCGAAATACCGTGGGCAATTGCTGGATTGATCGTGTATTTCGCGACATAGCGACGTGCACGGAAATTGTCGTTGTCCTTACCTTCATCTTCAGGCAATGGACCTACTTGTTTCTTCATCTTGTCTGCAGTCTGCCAAGTACGTGTGATGACTTCACCTACACGTCCCATTGCCTGCGAATCGGAACTCATGATACTGAATACACCGCGATCTTGTAGTACATCCTCAGCTGCAATCGTTTCTGGACGGATACGAGAATCGGCAAAAGCCACGTCTTCCGGAATTTCTTTGCTCAAGTGGTGACAAACCATCAGCATATCCAAGTGCTCGTCAATTGTATTTTTTGTAAATGGACGTGTTGGATTTGTCGATGCTGGCAATACATTTGGATACATCGCAGATTTGATGATATCCGGAGCGTGCCCACCGCCAGCACCTTCCGTATGGAATGTATGGATCACGCGTCCGTTGATTGCCTGGATCGTGTCTTCCAAGAAACCCGCTTCATTCAGCGTATCGGTATGGATAGCCACCTGCACATCATATTGATCAGCAACCGTCAACGCTCTGTCGATTGTTGCTGGTGTAGCACCCCAATCTTCGTGGATTTTAACACCCAAGGCACCAGCTTCAATTTGTTCAACAATAGGTTGTTCAGTACCAACGTTTCCTTTACCAAAAAAACCAAAGTTCATTGGAAGATCTTCAACAGCTTGTAACATGCGGCGTAAATTCCATTTACCCGGTGTTACTGTAGTTGCATTTGTTCCATCCGCTGGACCTGTACCGCCCCCGATCATTGTTGTAACACCACTATATAAGGCCGTTTCAACTTGTGTTGGACTGATATAGTGGATATGGGTATCAATACCACCTGGAGTTAAGATGTATCCTGATCCACCATGCACCTCCGTAGAAGCACCGATAATCATATTTGGTGTAATATTATCCATGGTATCCGGATTTCCAGCACGACCAACACCAACAATTTTACCATCCTTAATACCAATATCACCTTTCACGATACCCCAGTGGTCAATAACAATAGCATCAGTGATCACCATATCCAGTGTACCTTCATCACGTGTATGAACGGAAGATTGGCACATCCCGTCACGCACGGTCTTACCACCACCAAATTTGGCTTCATCGCCATAGTAAGCGTAGTCTTTTTCGACTTCAATAATGATATCTGTATCTCCTAAACGGATTTTATCTCCACTTGTAGGGCCAAAGATGGCGCTATAATTTAATTTGCTAACTTTTAAACTCATGACACTTTGTTTTTAAAGCCTTGTTCTTTTACTTTTTTCATTGCATTTGCTTTCGCAACTTCGGTTTCGGTATCTCCATTTGCCAAATCATTGTGGCCATAGATCCTTCTTGCACCTGCATACGGAACCAATTCGACCTCTTTTGATTCGCCTGGTTCAAAACGTACTGCAGTACTTGCGATAATATTTAAGCGCTTACCAAAAGCTTTCTCGCGATCAAACTCCATCATTTTGTTCACTTCAAAGAAGTGGAAATGTGAACCTACCTGAATGGGCCTATCACCTGTATTTGTCACAGTGATGGTTGTAACTTCTCTACCTTCATTGCAGATCACATAGCCATCTGCAATAAAAAATTCTCCTGGGATCATAGATTATATTTTTAACAATTAGCGAATCGGGTTATGAACAGTAACCAGTTTTGTACCATCTGGAAATGTTGCTTCTATCTGTACATCATGAATCATTTCGGGCACACCTTCCATAACATCTTCACGTGTCAACAATGTTGCACCAAACTGCATTAAATCGGCAACAGTACGCCCGTCACGAGCAGCTTCTAAAAGTTCACTACTGATCAATGCAATAGACTCCGGATAGTTTAATTTAAGTCCTCTAGCTTTACGTTTTTTCGCTAGTTCGCCGGCAAGATGAAGCAATAGCTTCTCTGTCTCTCTAGGTAATAAATGCATATAAATATTATTTAAATTGTTGTTATTCGAATTAAAAACAATTCACGGTGGGTACAGGTCACGACAAGGTCATACGACTTAAAAAAATCGTTCAAAATCGTGATGAATAGGACAGATTACACCCCTACACAGCGCAAGGTCTGTCTTTTCTCAACCCTTGTAAGAAATGGAAATTTTCACCCCAGAAATGGGATCTTTAAACTTTGGAAAAGAATATATTTTGGCGGAAGGATCAATCGATCCATATAAGGCCTTCTGTTATTCTGAATTTTGAGACGTACAGGATAACAGAATACAAAAAGACAAATTGAAAGCACGCCCCAATAGAGCAGCTTGCTCCATTCATCTTTGAGGTCCATCTGTTCGGTGATATCATAGACATCATGATCTTTAACCGCAGCTAACAGATTTTCCCGTTCTGACTGTCCTAAAGCTTTATCTACAGGAGAAGGAAATACAGACAGACTTAGGCGGACGAGGGGTAAATGCTGAACAGTAGAATGTGATGGCATAGCTATTCCTTTCATGAGCAGGGTGCTCAAAAGAAAAACTAAAAAGATTAAACTATACCTCATTCTTGCGTTCACAATACTATTATTTGTTGTTCAAATTTACAACCAAAGCGGGCTACTTGACTAGCACAAATCTTGAATTAAATAGTCCAAATTTGTTGAAAAAGCCCGCTTTGGCGGTTTTAGATTACTATTTCAGCATTAAAAAGAGTAACCCACTGATACCATGACATTTCGCGGTGCACCAGCAAAGGCTCTCGTGTAGTCAAAACCACCTAAAAAGTAATATTTATCGAATACATTGTTCAGATTTAAGGCCATTTTCATCGCACCAATGTGGTAATAGGCAGCAGCATTTACAGTGGTATACGAAGGCCATTGTCCCCAGAGTGCATTTCCTTCGCTATCCTTTCCGATACTGTTATCCATCCTTTTACGATCTACATAATAAACACCGGCACCAAAACCCAAACCTTTTAATGTACTAGCTGAAAACACATATTTCAACCAGGCACTCGCCATATTTTTAGGTGCTCCCGGTAGGGACTGCCCGATTTCAGAAGGAACAGAAGATGATTTTACCTCCGTATCATTATAGGTATAATTGGCCATAATCTGGAACTCCCTTGTCAACTGCCCACGCACATCGAGTTCGACACCCTGCGATAGCGCTTTGCCAGATTGTCTATACTCCGGCAACCCTGAATCGTTGATAGCCCCTGTGGCAATGAGCATATTCCGTCGTTCAATTCGGAATAAGGATAGATCAACTTGCAATTGCTCTTTAAAAAAACCGGCCTTCATCCCCGTTTCCACCTGGAAACTGCGCTCAGCATCAAAGGGTTTATCAGCTCCGTAATCTTTATAGTTCTGAATAAAATTGGCGCCCACAGGTACAAATCCTTGTGAATAACTTGCAAAATAGTTAATCTGGTTATTGATTCCATAGGTTACACCAAAACGAGGTAATAAGGCATTTTGCGTTGCATGAAAGCGATTTTGTCCGTCAAGTGTCTCAGAAGAATAATGCTCATGACGAAGACCTACAATAAGTTTCAATCGCTCGTCAATGCTGATTTGATCCTGAATATATTTACCCGTTGTTTTATAAGGGCTCAAAAAAGGATAAGCGACTCCCGTGCGCCACACATAATTCGTTAGATCATGCGTGGTATAAGTGGGATTGTTCAAATCAAAAGTCAACGGGACGACTTTGCCATCTACAGTTTGCTGCCGCGCCTCCCGCAATTGATTTTCTTTGTCGCCCCGATATTGTGCAAAATCAACTCCTGCAACAAAATGATGATCGACTCTATCGCCCAAAAGATCCCATTTAACATAACCCACAACATTATCTGTATAGTCACGTCCATGACGATCAAAAAAACGCATATTCATAATGGTATTATGTGGCGCATCAGCAAAGGTGTTCATTGTCCGATGTTCGTTGACATCCTCCTGATAGATGGATTTCATGTAGCTCAGATTCAAACTAACATGTTCTGCCAGACGCTGAGACAACCGGCCGCTTAACGAAAAAGTCTTGGAATTATAAAAATCGGAAGGCTGGCTCAACGTAAATGATCTTGGCAAAGCATAAAAGTTATTTTCCTTAATACCCATTCCCCGATCAAGATAACCGTTGAACTGATTATACACCATATCAATATCCACCACCGTGCCCTCAGCTGGTTTAAAGGTGAACGAAGGAGCCACCATGATTCGTTTCTGGCGATTTACATCGCGGAAAGTCTTTGTATCTTCGTAACCCGCATTAAAACGATATAAAATACGTTTGACACTGTCCAGAGGTCCACCGAGATCCACAGTTGTTCGCATCGTTTCAAAACTACCACCTGAAAAATTCACATGCCCTCTAAAATCTTCCAAAGGCTTCTTGGTCGTCATATTAATTGTACCACCCGGTACGATATCTCCAAACAAAGATGCTCCTGGCCCTTTCAAAACCTCGATATTTTCAAGATTGATTGTTAAGGGAGAATTATAATAACTGTTACCATAACCATACCCCGAGCGTAAGCCATTGACAAGCCGTACACCCGTTTCATAACCGCTTTTAAAGCCACGAATGACAACATCATCATAGGAAGATGCTTCGGTCACACCAGCCAAATCCTGAACCAATGCCCCTGTGGTGAATGCCTGCTTATCCTCTATAAATTCCTTACTTAAAACAGCAACAGATTGTGGAAGATCTTTTAATTTTCCAGCAAATTTTCCGCCCAACTCCATGTCGTTTGTCAGATAAGAATTGTTGCGTCTACCTGTTACCAATACCTCATCCAAGGTATTATCACCGGCCATCATCAGTAATCGAACTCCTTTTTTTGCATTCCAGCTAGCGGCGTTCAAATCCAGCAATACAGGCTTATACCCAATTGCATCTGCACGTAACTGTACAGGAAAGGAAATTATTCCGGTAAAACTAAATTCGCCCTGAGCATTAGAACTTGTCTGTTGTTGTCCATCGACTAAGGTCAGTGTAACCCCAGCGATGGGATCACCGTTTTCATCCTGAATTTTTCCAAATAATGCTACTCCTTGTTGTGCATATACGGCTCCCGGTACGGAAGCGCTTGTCAATAAAGCGAAAGCTAGCGCTTTCATCATGTTGTTCATTAGAATAATTTTTCTTTTTTTTGGATTACCCAAATCGGGTTTAAGCAATACGATCAACGAATAATTCCATGTGTATCGTTGGAAAATTCGATTCATTACAATAGTCCTTTAATTGAAAGCCTTGTTTTCCCCAAAACTCATAGGCTCCTGTCAAGAATGGATGCGTATGTAAATAAAGCCTTTCTATACTTTTCTCCTTAGCTACAGCGACCAAACTTTTGAACAAGGCTGTTCCTAAACCTGACCTACGGTAACTCGGATCCACAAAAAGCCGGGCAACTTCCACCGTTTTCCTTCTGTCTATATCCAAATGCGGAAAACGGTAGTCATAAGCCGACATACCAACCACGCCGATCAAATTACCCCGATGATCTTTTGCCTGCAAGAATGCAGCAGCTTCAGCCTCAAGATACACGGCTGAAAATGCGAGTAGATCCTTAGGAAGCTTATTGGAATCCAACATCGGAAACAACTGTTTCCGAAATTCAATGACATAAGGTAATACGACATCAATATCCTCCTCTTCAACACGAGATATGGTTATATTTTTCAACTGAGGTTGAGCGGGAAGAGATCCCTTACTCATCCGTTTATTTTCAATCAATATATGACCACTGTCTTTAAATATATTCATAGTGTTATCGCTATTTTAAAATAATCGCCCCGTAAACTGGGCATTTCACCTACAAACCATGATGTTTTTACAAAGGCGCTTACTCCACACTTCATCAGGGTGTATTCAGCTCAGTGACGGTTGCTGGACTATGTTCTGCCCCCTCAATGGGTTCAAATGCCGCAGCACCACTCAGCATCGGAACAAACATCCATTTCTTTTGATTTTCCAAACTAATCAAAGGAAGTTGATAGGTCTGTTCCAATAAATTTCTTACTTGTTCCCGATCCAGACCATGGAGGTCCACGAGCCTATTGTCTTTCATCAGATAAAACTGATCACCAAAAAGAAACGCCATGTTAGGGTCGTGCATTACACATAACACGGTTGTCCCCTCCTTGACCAGCTCTTTGGCGGTCTGCAGAACCGCAATCTGATATTTCAGATCCAAATGATTCGTAGGCTCATCAAGCAATAATAAATCAGGTTGCTGTACCAATACCCGACATAGTAACACCAATTGTCGCTCCCCTCCAGACAACGACGTATAGGGTTTGTCCTTTAAGTGTGTGAGGTTAAATTTATCCAAGATCTGTTCTACTGCCTCGAAGTCTTCTTTACTTGGTGAAAAACGAGAAAATGAAGCCCGTCCCGTCAGAATAACATCAACAACGCTAAAAGGAAATGTGGTCTGATGGAACTGGTTCAGAAAACCCAATTTCAATGAATTAGCCCGACCAACCTTCCAATCGCGACGCTCCGTTTCATTAATAAGAACCGATCCATCATATTTTTTTTCCAGCCCTGCAATAATATTAAATAGCGTGGATTTACCACTTCCATTCCGACCGAGAATAACAGAAAGCTTTCCTTTTGGGAATGACATGGTTACATCATTTAAAATGATATCCTTACCGTAGGCAAAAGAAAGGTTGTTGATATGAATCGAATTACTCATGAATTCCAGTTGATTTCATTACGACGCATCAGGTAAATAAACAAGGGAGCGCCAATAATCATTGTAAATACACCGATCGGAATTTCAAATGGCATGACCGCCCTAGAAAAATCATCGATCAGTAGAAGAAAAGTACCACCAATACTGATATTTGCCCACACAACAATATTGTTATTGGGGCCAAAGATCATCCGGCTGATATGTGGAACAATTAATCCAAATAGACTTATTACCCCTACAGCTGCAACGGCTGATGCTGTAATTAGTGTAGCTACAGCAATAAATCCCAGTTTCAATATTTTCGGATTGACGCCAACAGCAATTGCTTCTTGATCGCCCAAGGCTAAAAGATTCAGCTTCCAACGAAACAGGATCAGGATAGCCAATCCTATTGTTATCGGCAGAAAAGCATGCTGTACTTTCGACCAGGAGGCCGTATGCAGATTCCCCATTGTCCATTGTACAATAGCTTGTAATTTATAGGGATCACTGATGTATTGCAACAAGGTTAACATGGCTGTAAATACACCGGAAATAACCATTCCTGCCAATACCATCCCAATAATCGAGGTTTTCAAACCAGCATTTGAAACAAAATAAGTCAACCCCACAGCACATACACCAAACAAAAATGCGGATATATTGACCGGCAATAGCGGAAACAACATAGCCAATGCAGCCCCAAAAGCAGATCCCGAAGAAATACCCAATGTAAAGGGATCAACGATTGGATTCCTAAAAATGGCCTGCAAGATTCCGCCAGAAGACGCTAGAGCAGCTCCGACCATAAAGGTCAGCAGAATCCGTGGTAAACGTACCTGCCACAATATCGTATCCATATTATCCTTCAATACCGCAGTAGGGTGACCTAAATATCCCCCCACTTCCGATCCAATGCGTTGGCAGAGCTCAACAAAACCAATGTTCTGGCTTGAGCCCACCAATAGGGAAAACAATAAAACCAACAATGGCAGAACAACGAGCAATAACAGCTTTTTTAATTGATGCATCATTGAAGCAGTCCTGCTTTACCGTAAAGTTTTTCAAAAGCGATAGCCATATCCTGGTCAAGTTGCTGTTTCGTATAATCCGAAAAACACCAATGCCTTATCTGTTTGGCAAAAAGCATAAATTTGACGGTATGTGGGTCGAATGGAAACGACGGTGACATCACAAATACCTGTTTATTTCGCACTGCAGGTAAGGCCGCGAGTTCCTTTAAGTTATAGACGTCTGCCAATGTAGAATTCCAAAGAATAATGAGGTCCGGATTCCATTTATAAATTGTCTCTGCGCCGACATTTGGGGCTTCCATTTCCAACGGACAGGCGTTAGCTGCGCCCGAAAGGCGGATCGCCATATCAATCAAACTACCACGACCGGATGTCGAAAGTACCCGACCTTTAGACCAAGCGTAATAAACCTTCTTCTGTATTTGATCCTTGGGAGCAGTCATTTTTTTGATCTCCGCCGAAACAAACTGAACAATTTCTTCCGCTCGCGCTTTCTTTCCGAGTAATGCTCCCATCCCTGTCAGTTCATTAAAAATACTTTTTTCATCCTGCGAAGAAAAAGTGAACACTGGAATTCCAAGATCTTCTAGTTGGGAAATATTATCCTGATCGGTATTGAATGTCAAAACAAGGTCAGGGTTTAAGCTCACTATGCTTTCCACATTATTTGCCTGGCCTGCGAAAGTAGGTGTCGCCAGTGTTTTTTGTGCGATCCTATCATCCAATTTGGATAAAAACTTATAGGTATCTTCGACCTGATAAACCTGTTCAGGAATACCAACAAGGCTATTTTCAGCACCCAACATGTAGACTTCATCAACAAGGGACGGAAATAATACAACCACACGTTGTGCCATATGCGCTAATACCACTTCTTTTCCACGGCTGTCGACAGCTTTCACTTGATTGCTGACCGCACCTGCTTGCCGATTTTGGCAGGCGCTCACCAAACACAAACATGCCAAAAGCAATACAGGTATAATACGATTCACTTTCATCTACTTATTTTTTAGGATTTGCTTACGCGGATCAACATGTTCATCTGTTCCGCTTAAATCTGCTTTCTTTTTATTTCTCGCCTGCAGTCGAATCAAATTCTCGGATAACAGTAGGGCTTCCTCCAATTGAATCGAGGTTCCATACTTTGCCAGGACCTGCTCATAGAGCCGTCCATCGTAAGGAAGACGAAGTGATTGGGCATCTGTTACGTTGAATATGGGCAGATGTCTATTTCCAATAAAATAACCAAAATCTGCAAGCTGCACCAAATCTATTGGATTGAATCTTATGGTCAACGTAGGCTTGACAACCAGGATCGCCTGTAGCGTTTCCTGATGAAATAAAGCATCGCCATGATGCCATTCCGCACCTTGCTCCAATTGCATAAAGATTGTCTTTCCGCCCGTTGTATTGCGTGTTAGGCGCCTTTTGTGGACTTCATACCATTCAAGATACACTTGATCGACTTCACTAAGAGCAAACTCATGCTTTGCTACAATTTTATCTATTGGTACAGGTAGCTCATTCATATTGTAAACCTATCTTCTTCATTTCCTTAACGGCACTGACACAGTTTCGTTCTCCGTCAAATCTATTTCCTCTAAACACAAATAACATGTCAACATATACAGTATAACAATGAAGCGCGGATCATTGCTATACCACTCTTTTATCAATTGGCCGTTATTTTACTTCAAGCGCCTTATATTGATCTTTTTTCGCCTGAACTCTTTCTTTCAACCAATCACACCAGGTATCAAGACCGTCACCATTTAATGTACTGATTGTAATAACTTCCAAATTGGGGTTCACCTCGCGCGCATCTTTCGTTACCGCATCTACCGAGAAAGGTACATATGGCAGTAAATCAGCTTTGGAAACCAACATCAATTCGCTTGTTAAAAACATACGTGGGTATTTTTTCGGTTTATCGTCCCCTTCTGTGGTCGCCAATAATGTCACGCGGTAATCTTCACCCAAATCAAACGCTGATGGACACAATAAATTCCCGACGTTCTCAATAAACAACAGGTCTATTCCTTCGATATCGATATGATCCAGGGCTTGTAAGATCATTTGTGCCTCAATATGACACATTCCACCAGTGACAATCTGCAATGCATTAATGCCTACCTCACGCATACGAACCGCATCACGTTCGGTTTCCGGATCACCCACCAAAACAGCAATATTCAGATCTTTGGCCAAACGTTTTCCCGTTTCTTGCATCAAGGTGGTTTTACCCGAACCCGGAGAAGAACATACATTGATCACACAAACGTCTTTCAGTCTATCGCGGATGGCTTTTGCGACAAAATCATTTGCTTTTAATAAATGTAGCGTTGTATTTTCACATTGAACCGAACCTACACGGTTACCTAAACTTTTAGGATTTGAAGTATTGTCTGACATGATAAACGATTTTAGTCTTGTTTAAAAATTACTTTTGATATATAGAGTTCATTCCCTTGAACAATTGTACTAGAAGCTTGTCCGCAATCACATACAAATCGATGAAAATGAACCGGGAAGTTTTTCTGACAATGTTCACAATATGCAATGATATCGTTTACAACGACTTCCATTTCCATATCTTGGTATTGCGTATTTTCAGCAATAAAAGCATCAAATGCATTTTGGATTAATACAGGCTGGACGTTGGATAGCAATCCTGCTGTGACCTGAATTTTTTGAATATCATCTACCCTAGCCTCATAATGCGAGGTCAACGTATCAAAAATATCCTTTACTATACTTAGCTCGTGCATTGGTATATTTTAAGAAATAAATAAATTTAGAAAAGAAATGACAGTTCTCTTTGCCTGTATGATGTGAAGAAAAGCGTATGCTTTAGCATGGAATTTTGATTTGCTCAAACAGCAAAAATCGAGCGATGGGTATATGCTCTAGATCAAGGGTATGTTCATACCGATAATCTTTCTGTTGTGGGGATAGCAGAAGTTCATGCCATAGCAAATCAACCGTAACCAACCAACGCTCCATCATCCAATCTTGTGCCACTTCGGCGTCCAATTCCGCAACAATGGATTGAAGCGATGGGTAAAGCGAACAAAATTGACTATGATCTTTATGAAAATGGACGATGTGTGTATGGTCCGCATTGTTGGAAGGAATTTTTGCAGATAAAAACTGGGATTCGACACTTTCACTTTTCAGTACAAGACTGTTTGCATTTAAATTCTTAAATGATAACAACAGTGCTGCAAACAGAAAAATAAAGTGCTTCCACATAGCTTTAACCTAACAATGTATCAAAGATTCCTTTGAAACCATTACAAAGTTACTACCGATCAAAGAAGAAAAAGTAGCACAAATCTTGAATTTTATTTCACAAAATAGGAAACACCCAAAGAAAATTCCATAATTCTTCATATATTAAATTAAAATTTGGTTAAAGTGAGATTAAAATGATATTAGAGGCAAAAATTGGTTCTTTTTTGGCTGCTATTCTCATTAAATAAATTGGTCCATGTCGTAGACCATAGCGATAAATATTGGTCAGGTACATCATAAAAAATCTGAGCCAATCTTAGCGCCGGAGCAAAAGGTTAATTTCAGGGTTATCTGGATAAATCTAAAATATCAAGAAGCCAGGTTCGCCTTGGACCTGGCTTCTTGAAAAACTGATATTCTTAACAATTAGCGATGCAGATCAAAACGGTCTAACTCCATCACTTTAGTCCATGCCTTCACAAAATCTTGTACGAATTTATCTTTTGCATCGGCACTGCCATATATTTCAGCAACAGCTCTCAGTTCAGCGTTGGAACCAAAAATAAGATCTGCACGTCCGGCTTCCCATTTTTTAACACCAGATTTACGATCTGATCCTTCAAAAACTTCCCGGTCTGCAGAGATTGCTTTCCAAGCTGTTCCCATATCCAATAGATTGACAAAAAAATCATTCGTCAATTGGCCTGGCCTATCTGTCATCACTCCTAATGCAGAACCATCAAAATTTGCCTGAAGAACACGAAGTCCGCCGATCAATACCGTTAATTCCGGAACAGATAGCGTAAGTGATTGTGCTTTGTCGATCAATAATGATTCCGTAGACACGGTGTAAGCACCTTTACGGTAATTTCTAAATCCATCCGCAATTGGCTCAAGATAGCCCATGGATTCTACATCCGTCTGTTCCTGTGATGCATCCATACGCCCCGGATGGAACGGTACGTTGACAGCATGTCCAGCTGCACGAGCGGCCTGCTCTATCGCAGCAACACCACCTAAGACAATTAAGTCTGCCAAGGAAATCTTCTTTCCGCCCTGTTGCTTCCCATTAAAGTCCTGTTGAATTTGCTCAAGCGCAGTAAGAACTTTTTGCAATTGTGCTGGATTATTGACTTGCCAATAACGCTGCGGAGCCAACCGTATCCGCGCACCGTTTGCACCACCTCTCTTGTCAGACCCACGAAAAGTAGAAGCTGAAGCCCAAGCGGTCGTTACGAGCTCTGCAGTGCTGATCCCCGCGCTCAATAGGGTAGATTTCAATGTGTTAATATCATCAGCATCGACCAAAGCATGATCGACAGCAGGAATAGGATCTTGCCACAATAATTCCTCAGCAGGAACTTCGGCACCTAAATAACGCTCTCGTGGTCCCAAATCACGGTGCGTCAATTTAAACCAGGCGCGAGCGAATGCATCGGCAAATGCGTCTTGATCTTCGTAAAATTTACGCGAGATCTTTTCATAAATTGGATCAAAACGCAAGGACAAATCTGTCGTCAGCATCGTTGGCCTACGTTTTTTAGTTGGATCAAAAGGATCTGGAATAGTCGAATCAGCTCCTTTGGCTACCCATTGATGCGCTCCTGCAGGACTCTTTGTTAATTCCCATTCATTTTCGAAGAGATTTTTAAAAAAGAGATTGGTCCATTCTGTCGGTTTCTGTGTCCAAATAACCTCCAAGCCACTCGTGATCGCATCTGCTCCTACTCCACTGCCATAGGTACTTTTCCAACCAAGCCCTTGTTGTTCTATGCCGGCTGCTTCAGGTTCTTTTCCGACATTGTCGGCAGGACCTGCTCCGTGTGTTTTTCCAAACGTATGCCCTCCAGCAATCAAAGCGACAGTTTCCTCATCGTCCATCGCCATCCGACCAAAAGTATCCCGTATATCTTTTGCAGCCGCGATAGGATCTGGATTTCCATCTGGTCCTTCCGGATTAACATAAATTAATCCCATCTGTACCGCTGCCAACGGTTTTTCAAGATTGCGCGAATGTTGTTTACCATCTGCATCATCATCGGCAGATAATACACCGTGTGATTCCACTACGCCTTCTGAACCATGAGCATAGCGTACATCACCGCCCAACCATGTTTTTTCAGAACCCCAATAGACATCCAATTCAGGTTCAAAAGCATCCACACGTCCACCAGAATAACCAAAAGTCTTGAAGCCCATAGACTCTAAAGCAACATTCCCTGTTAAAATCAATAAATCTGCCCAGGAGATATTTTTACCATATTTTTGTTTGATAGGCCACAACAGGCGACGTGCTTTATCCAAACTCACATTATCAGGCCAGCTATTCAGTGGTGCAAAACGTTGTTGCCCAGACCCAGCTCCGCCTCGACCATCGCTTACCCGATAGGTTCCTGCACTATGCCAAGCCATCCGGATGAATAATGGTCCATAATGTCCAAAGTCAGCAGGCCACCAGTCCTGCGAATCGGTCATCAAGGCATGCAAATCTCTTTTTACGGCTTCTAAATCCAATTGTTTAAATGCTTCCGCATAATAAAAGCCCTCGCCCATCGGATTTGACTTGCTCGCGTGTTGTCTCAACAGATCTACACGAAGTCTATTTGGCCACCAGTCCTGATTTTGAGTTCCCCCTCCCGCAACGGCGTTGCGCATTGTACCATTATGAAATGGGCATTTGCTAATGTCTTTTTCGTTGTTGTCCATATGAAAAGAAAGTTTATTTATATAATATCTTAAGTGATCAAATTGTTTGACTCCCACTTTCATAAAATTACACAAATGAGATCCCACTTGTACATCGAATGATTCGATACACTATAATCAAAATCTATATACACAATATATAATTATATAAAATGCTAAAAATCATCTTTTAATGAGCAGCTAGAATATGACGATTTTTGGAAGTCTGAAAAACAAAAGCGATTCTTTTACTATTCTATAATTAGGTTGTATCAAAAATATTGACCATGAGTGAGCTATCCACATTTTTGGTAAGTGCTTTTATAGGCTTGAGTCTGGCTGCAGCTACCGGCTTCCGGGTTTTCATGCCGCTATTCTTATTGAGCCTTGGCTGTCGGCTTGAATTGTTGCAGGTTGGCAATGAATTGGCCTGGGCGGGCTCACCTATTGTTTTGGCAGCTACAAGCCTAGCCATGATCCTGGAAATAGCAGGATATTACATTCCTTTTATTGACAATATATTGGACAGCCTTTCAATTCCTCTCGCGACGATAGCAGGCACCTTACTTTTTGCCATACAGTTTACAGATATTTCACCGTTTTTCCGCTGGGCTATGGCAATCATCGCTGGTGGCGGTACCGCGGCGACCATCAGTACAGCGCTAGCTGGTACCCGTGCAGTCTCGTCTGTTGGGACGGCAGGTTTTGGCAATTTTATGATCTCGACCATGGAAACCATCGGTTCAACCATTTTGACCATACTCGCCATATTTGTGCCCTTTATGGCAATTATAGTTGTTATAGGCCTATTCTATTTCTTTTGGCGATTTGGCAAAGAACAACTCAATAAAAAACTTAAAAGAACGGAGTAGCTTTCACAACATAACATCTAAATAAACTTCACACAGTGCCATACGAGCTACAATAAAGCCAAGCCTCACCAGCACAGGCGTAAGCAAATTAGCTGATCTATAGCTGCGTAAACTCCAAATCCCTAACCTTTATACCTTTCAATCAAGCGAATACCTGGCAGGTATCATGTTATACCTTTCGACAGTGTTTATTCAGTGCTCGTTCAGTGCTTGTTCAGTGATCGCTCAGTGTAGACTGAATAAACAATGACTGAGTACTGTTTAAAAATTGATTAAAAATTGTTGTTACCTATAATCTGGTGTTAGTTCATTTCCGTTTTGAGATTATCTTGATCTAAGACCAAATAGGTTATTATGGCAATGATCAAAAATCGAGACAAATTCTGGGAATACTTAGAAAAGCAGTACGGATATAAGGACCATAGCGCCAAACAGCTATTCGAAATTCGTTTACTGTTCACTGCTTTTGGGCACCGGTTGGCGGTAAATTAAGAGACAGAAAAAGGACAGCAAAATTCGATGCTGTCCTTTTTCAACATCAGCTCTTACGCTGACTTAAGGCTACGCACATCAGCAGCCTTGATGTGCGCCCAGATCAAAACTGGTTTTTACTAATCAATAACAACCTCTTGTGGCCGTTTTACTTTTTCAAGATCTTTTGGAAGGATAACCGTCAATACCCCATCCTCGAAACTTGCATGCACATTATCTGTAAGTACTTGTTCATTTAATTGAAATTCACGTTCAAATGCCAATCCATCCTGCTCTTTATAGATATAATCTATGGCATTGTCCTGGGTGTTTTCTGTACATGAAATCTTCAGTATCCCGTCATTTATGCTGACTTGGAATTGTTCTTTCTTACGTCCAGCGGCAAAAAGCTGCACTTCATAGAACTCTTGATTTTCGGCAATATTTACAGGAACAGCTTGCTGTACGCCAGCATTGTGCCCGGCTTCACCATCAAAAAACTGTTGTTGGAATTTTTCAAAGCGGTCTTTGAAATGTTGTCCGCAAAATTTATTATGATTTGAATATCCGTTGGTATAATGATTTCTTTTCAACATGTCTTTAATTTTTAATATTGAATAATACGTGTAAACTGATGTGGGATGAATTTCCTCGTCTTGCAATTTTTAACCTTAGTAAACTGGAACTATTGTTGCTTTCTTAGCACGTTTTTGCCCTTGTAATGGAACAATTGCAACCACAGTGTTATAATGACGGTGAACGTTCGGATATACCGGAGCCCTATCCATTTTGAATGCTTGTCTATCTCTTCTACGCATTCTTGCCGCGGCAAAGCTTCCTATACCAAAGAGAATTGTCCCAAACAACAAGAGCTTAAAGATCGTCCCAATAATCAATGTTGCTAATCCTGCTATTGCCGTAAGCACAATAAGGCGTGGCAATATAAATCGAAGTTTATTTTTCATTTGAATACATTTTTTTAAAAATGATTGCGGATTATATCTATTTTCAGCACATTGCACATAGAATTTTCCTAGATCATTTGGTATTTGTAATTAACTATTTGTTTTATCCAACATCCCTGCTGACAGATCCTCGCGTTCTGTTACTTGTTTACCATCAGGATATCGGCATAAAAAAAGGCGCCTTTATAGAAGAAGACGCCCAACAACAGTTTTTACTTTAAAATTTTTATTCTTTTTTTCAGAACCCGCATCGTCCTCCAAAACGACGCTTCCATTCTTCGCGCAAACGTTCCCTTTCCTCATCGGAAAGATCTTCTCCTTTTTCCATCTGAGGCGGAAAATCCCGTCGGAATCGGCCACCTCCCGGTTTACCGAAGCCCCTGCCGAACAAGATTTTCGACAAGACAAAGAGTCCCAGCGCCTGCCAATAGGTAATTGCTTTCAGATTGAAAATATCAACCATTAATGTATTCCACAAATATTGTAGTAATGCTACCAACAAAAAAACACCAACGATGATAGCGACAACCATAAAAGCGAATTTACCTTTCCGCTGTCTTTTCATTCTTCCATTCATAGCTTAATCCTTTTAAAATTTTAATTCTTCATACAAACTTCGCAACCGTATTCTCAGGTGCTTCACTGCATACACTTTTCGGCTGATAATCGTCTTTAGGTTCTCATTTTCCATGACTGCAATTTCCTGAAGAGTTTTCTCTTCCAGTTCATTGAGCACAAAAACCCGACGTTGTTTTTCCTGCAATTCCTCCAATGCTTTCATCAGCTCATCCCAAAAAATATCCTTAAATAATTTTAGCTCAGGATTATTGGAGTCGTCAGCTAAAAGGAGCTGACGAATAGGAAACGTACTTTCGCTATCCTCGTCACCCGCTATAAGCTCATCAAGCGATTCACTTTTCTTTTTCCGGTAGCTGTCTGTAATCTTATTTCGTGTGACAGCATAGAGCCATGCTCCCGCATTCTCCAATTCGTCCATATTGGTCAAACGGCTAAATTGATACCAGACTTCCTGTAAGATATCTTCTGCATCCTCCGTTTTCTTTACCCTTCCCTTAACAAAACGTAGCAGCTGACTTCCATAAGTCTTAACGATATCCGTAAATGATCTGGAATTTTTTTCTGCCATATGATTTTGGTATGCAATGTCCATAGCAGCATAGACGAACTAGTCAAACTTTTACTTTAAATTATTTTCATGAATCTTTCTTCTTGCTGACTTCAACTTTCTGACCAATAAGCACACGTTCTCTACCGTCTTCTTTCGTATACGCTTTGTTAGGATAAAGATACGAGATAATCAGCTAATAGCTGATGCATTCAACCTACTGTATCGGGAATAAAACAAAACCTTCATGACTTAGCAGACACCAACAGCAATGAAAGCAAACTGAAGGTTCTTTCTGGCCAATAAGATCAGACACTTTCAGAAAAAAAATGATGCTGTGTGGTCTATTACTTCCACCGCTGCTGAATGACTTTACCTTTATCGGTAATAAAAATATAACGGTATGCTGGGAAACGCTGAATTAATTTTTTTCCTTCTTTCTCACCAAGTACCATGATTGAGGTACTGAGGGCATTTGCAATCTCGGCGGAAGGTCCATAAATCGTCACTGAAGTTAATCCCGTAGCTGGATAACCTGTCACTGGATTTATAATATGTGAATACCGTTTCCCATTGATCTCCGCGTATTTCTCATAGCTGCCTGAAGTGGCTACGGCCATTTCATTCAAATGAAGAACTTTGACCATTCGATGGGGTTTGAACGGATTGTTTACACCCACTTTCCAGGCGTCCCCCCGGGGTGGGTTTCCCCAAGCCGAAAGATCTCCGGAAGCATTAACTATACCTGCTTCAATTCCTTTTGCCTTCATTATGTCCCTGCCACGATCAGCAGCATAGCCCTTCCCGATCGAGCCGAAACCGATCTTCATACCGGGCAATTCCAGAAAAATTGTCGAAGATGCACTGTCGAGACGGATGTGTTGATAGCCCACCTTGGCGACAGACCTTTTAACCAGATCTTCCGTAGGCATCGTGGTCATACTACCATCAAATACCCAAACTTTATCCAAGGCAACAATACTAATATCAAAGGCTCCGCCTGAATTTTGAGCATACTGGATCGCTCGCTTTGTTAATTCAAAAACTTCCCGATCCACCTTAACGGGCTTAATCCCTGCATTGCGGTTCACCGCTGCTATTTGGGTTTGCGGACGCCATTCTGAAATCAGGTTTTCTATTCGATCTATTTCGGAGATGACTTCATCGATATGCTGATTTGTAATCGCGCTATCCCGATCTACCAAGCTGATTTCAAAAACAGAGCCCATAAGGGTAACCTGCCGCTTGACCAAGACCTGCGCAATCCCCGAAGTAATGGACACAAAGCAGAGCATTAAAAGCAGGACACATTGTTTATTGTTCTTCATGAGATTGATCCAAAAAGGAATTATAAAGTCGATCTATACCAAAAGTAGTCTTCGTGACGGGATTTACCATTGTACCATCAATTTACTAATAACAATCCGTTAAGATTTGTCCACTTTCTTTGTAGTCGGCAATAGTTTTGCCGACATGCGCCAGGAGAAGTTCATTTAAAGTATGTTCAACATCATGCTGCATACGCAATGCACCACAAAGCAATACACAACCTCCTTTTTCAAGCAATTCGACAAAATATAGCGCATCCCGACGGATCAGGTCCATGACATATTGTGGATTTTCCTCGCGCGAAAAAGCCAGTTCAAGCTGCTGCAGATGCCCTAATTTCAGCTGTTGATCAGCAAAATCCACATAGTGCGCAGTCATTTCATTTCGATGGCGAAAACCAGCATACAGACGCAAAGGCGTCCTACTTTCATTTTCTGAAATCATGCCAAGAAAGGGTGCTACCCCTGTACCATTCGCAATTAAAGCGACTGCATTTGCTGCTTTCGGGAAATGAAAACTTGGATTAACCATGACACGTGCCTGGAGGGTTTGATTCGGTTCCAATCGATAGAGGAAGCTAGAACCAAATCCATCAGGAAACAATTTCACCACGAGCTGCACCATTCCATCTTTGTAGCCGATCGAATAAAAACGTTCACGTTGATCTTGCGCGGGATAGATTGCCAATAAATCGCCCGATTGCATGTTAATTTTACTTGCAGGCTTCAGCACTAAAGTAAAGGTCGTGTTAGTCGCTGAAACAGCAGACTTCGCTACCACCTTAAATTTCGTCAGTCCGACAACTTTAGCACTATAAATAGCTGGTGCAGAAGCGAGTGCAATAGTGGCCTGCGAAGACCAGTCATGTATCCATGAAATAAGTTCATCAACATCCTTATCATTAACGGTACGTAAGTCTGTTAAACGCGAAGCCCAACCTTGTTTTTCTAGTAAACAATCAATTTCGCGCGCATAGGCACAAAAGTCAGGATAGGCTTTTGAACCAAAGCCGAGAACCGAAAATTGTACATCTTGTTTTTGTGGATGGCTATTGAGCTTTTGTTCAAATTGAAGTGCATTGGAGGGTGCTGTTCCCAGCCCGTATGTCGAAGTAAACACAAGCAAGTGTTTTGCCTTTGGAAAGCACTGATATTGGTTCATTCCGAGCAGCAACGATTTTTGCCCATCCGCCAAGAGCTGTTTATGGATCTGATTGGCGAAAAACAGCGTACTTCCATTTTCCGTTCCGAAAAGAATAACAATCTCCGCTTCTTCAGGTTTATATTTATTCTTGATTTTTGTACGCGTGCGCTTGAATGTAATGACGAACCCTGTATAAATAAAGAACACAATATTCAACGATGCGAGCCCCAGTACAATAGCCCATATAATATTGGTCTTACCCGTATGAAGGTCCAAAGACAACTCTTCGGCCAATGCAGTAAAGGGGTACTTGACTTCTTTATGCAAGCTTCCATTCAACTGGTTGATGGTCAATTCCCGATCGCGAAGCTTCAATACAAAATATTCGTCAGGATCGCCTTCCATAAACGGAAACTCCAAGGTCTTCAAATCAACAAGTTTTGTATTTTGGAATATTGAAAATTTTGCCACCTCCAATTCGATATCTTCCTTCATCTTATTGGGATATTCGATGGTTTGATTCGGCTTCTTTAAGATTTCAATACGTACCAGGAATAAATAGGTACCAGTTAGGGCCAATATCAAAATTGGTATCAAAAATAAACGTCCTGAAACAACGTGGAAGTACTGGGCAAAAAAGTCCCGATTGATTTTGGCAAAGAAGTGTCGAACGCCCTGTTGACGCTTAACAATCAGAACAATTCCTGAAATAGTAATAAGAAACAACAGAAATGAAACCACACCAATAATCACCCGGCCGGTCACTTTCAGAAAGAGCGAGCGGTGTAAAGCTGTAACCCATAGAATAAATTGAGACTTATTCAATTGGGGACCAAGCAGACGCCCGGTATTCGGATCAATATAACCCTTCACGGTATTGCCATCAGCGTCTATGGCATCAATACTCACAAATTGATTGTGATCTACCGAAATCGCTATGATTTCGGGATAAACCTTGCGCAAGGCTGTTACGGACTGCGCAAGGTTTAAAGTTTCAATATGTTCAACCCGATAAGGTGGAATTTTTTCGTTGACAGCGTCAACGGCCAATATTACGCCAGTTATCGATAATAAAAGTAAAAAGACAGAAGAAACAATAGCTAAGGCTAAATGTGCATACCTCCAAATAGATACCAGCATTTTTACCCCTCTTTTATTGTATTTTATTTAACTTGACAAGTTTGATGTATCCCTTGCCGTTCGCTTTTTCGGTAATGGCTTCTTTTGTTAAAGGGATTTCAACATCGGCAGTATGATATTTTTGTTCCTCTACAGCAGATTCAAAACGGAGTTTATACCCTTTGTTGAACTTCGATTCGTCAATATCCAATGTACGCATGGCACGGTCACCGCCACCAACTGACGCACCCGTCACCGCATTTAGCTTCTCTTTGGTCTTATTTTGAAACTTGTACCATTCCTTGATCGTATTATACCATTGCTTATCAGATCCCAATACGGCGAGTGTTTTTTCGTAAGCTCCACTAGGATTAATCAGTGAAATCACGACGTAGGCTTTCTCACCTTCGTAGGCATTCATTTGGATCATGCACTTATATTTAGCTGCCTGTGCGAAAGAGCTTAGGGCTGCCATTGAAAATAAAAGAGTGGCTATCGTTGTTTTAAATATGTTATTCATCTTCAATTGTATCTAATTTTAAGGTATCCGTAGTCCGTTCAGCGTTACCAATATTTCTATTATTTATCGGGATATTTCATCGATATGATTAGAAATACCACTGAAATACGATGTTGTCTTATTTCAAAAAGTCAAGCTGCACATTGGACTTAGCTAAGAAATCGTTCTCTTTCGCCAGGTCATAAGCTGTTTCATCGAATTCTGTTTTCAATTCCTTTTTTGCACCAAGCGAAACCAATGTTTTTAATATGGAATCGTCTTTAGCTAGGAGAGCTGCCTTATGTAGTGCCGTCGTTCCTTCTTTATCTTGTGCGTTAATGTCTACTCCAAGTTCGCTAGCTTTCTGGATAAGCTTCACATTCTCTTTGGCTACTGCCAAATGATACAATGTACTACCATTTTTTTGCGGAGCAATAACGTCCAATCCGTTCGTCTTAAGGATCGCTAATTTTTCTTTAAACTCATCCCCTTGTGACACATTTCCCTGACCACCTGGTCTGCCCCCCTGTGGCAATTCCTTGTAAGAATTAAACCAATAGACCGCTAAGTTATTGCCCTCCTTATCCAATACCTTGGTATCGGCTCCATTTTTAACCAATGCCGCAGCTACTTCGGGAGTTCCATTTGCTATTGCTTTAGTCAATGCAGATTCTCCTTTTTCATTTACAGCATTCACATTTTTTGCTTTAGTAAGCAGCAACTCGACCAATTTAGCATCTTTACCACTAGCAGCCACCATAAGTGCCGTATTTCCTTCGTTGTCAGCTTTTGCGACATCTACACCTTTATCCAAAAAATAATTGATCACATCCATATCTGGCCTACGAACCAAAGCATGCAGTACCGTAGCACCTTCCTTATTTACCGTCTTAGGATCCAATTTGAACTTTTCAACCAAATAGGTATAAACCGCCAAACCGTTAGAAGCTTGTCTAGAACCTTGAGTCGCAAAAAACAACGCATTGTTGGTCGGCTTTACACCACGGGCGATGAATTTCTCCATAAGCGCGGTATTTCCAAGTTTAGCAGCATAATCCGTTACCGTACGGCCCGACTCATCTTTATCTTGAATAGATAATCCTTTTTTTATGAAATAATCCGTCAATGCCAGGTCCTTGTCTGCCGACGCTGCAAGCATCATCAAAGTTGCACCACCTTCATATTTCTGTTTGGGATTCACACCTGCTTTAAACAAGGCATCATACACAGCAGTATTTGTATTTCCTGTTGAAGCTGCATAAGCGACAATTGGGTAACCATGGCTATCTTGGTAATTGACATCAGATCCCTTCGCTATTAAAAAATCGACCAATTCAGCATTTCCACTTGACGCTGCCCAGTGTAAATAACTACGGCTGTGATGTGTCTTCTTGGTTACACTATTCCCTTCTTGTTCGGTCATGAATTTGACGACATCAGTCGGAGCACCATTTAATATAGCCATAGTGACCGGATCAAAGGATGCCGCATTCGGCTGAGAAGGGCTATTTCCTTTGCTGATTTCTGCTTTAACAACGGTCAATGTAGGTTTGCCCTTCCAGAACTCGCCGTTCATCAACGAGTTTGTCTGCGCCTGTGCGTAAGATGCAGCGAATAATAAAGCTGCCAAAAGTGTCTTTTTCATTCTTTTATTTGTCTTTTGAAGGTGATGGAGCAACATAACCTATTCATTCCCTACTCAATTATTCTGCAAATTGAGCTTTAATTATACGATAACACGGGTCGGAATATATCGTGTTGGTTTCATCAGAATATGTGTAAACGCGTATATTTTTAGAACATGGATGCGTTCCGAATTCGATGTTTGCAACAATTTCTGCATACAGACAAGCCCATGTTTAAAATAGATCAGCTACTTTATTTAAATTAATTCTAAATTAATGCAAATCTAAAAAATATTCCCAAACCACAAAAATTAATCGTGCTAATTTTTATTGATCAATTGCCCTGAAAGGCTTTCGGCTTCATCCGAACAACATCTGAAAGAAGATTGTTAAACTTGTAAATGCACTAAAATTATCTTACTTTACTTAAAATAAAGTGGTATAATGAGCAAGGTAGTTTCCAATATTTATACAATCAGCGCAACGACTGAACCTGAACATAAAATTTTCTATCGTCTGTATGTACCCGAC
Source organism: Sphingobacterium sp. UBA6317 (assembly GCF_002440385.1). NCBI lineage: Bacteria > Pseudomonadati > Bacteroidota > Sphingobacteriia > Sphingobacteriales > Sphingobacteriaceae > Sphingobacterium > Sphingobacterium sp. UBA6317. The sequence continues at coordinate 68,030 of NZ_DJTD01000065.1, forward strand.
GACAATCAAATAGTGGCAACATTACTCTTGGTTCATGGCATGCAGGAACATAGTGGTCGGTACGAAGAATTGGCCAGTTATCTGACTACACAGAATTTTGCGGTTTTAAGCTACGATCAATTGGGCCATGGAAAAACGGCGCTACAGGTCGATCAATTGGGTTATTTTAAAAAGCATGGGGCTAAAGAACAACTTATTGATGACGCCATTACAATGAGTAACTTCTTACGTGAAACCTATCCGCAACTGCCTCAATTTATTTTAGGGCATTCCATGGGATCCTTTGTCACACGCTGTGTTTTGCAAAAAATTGGCTGGCAATTTAAGGGGGCCATTATCGTGGGGACAGGCCAACGTCAAAAAGGATCCATGGCCTTTCGCCTTTTACTCACTCTTCTCAATAGTATTGCCCCTAAAGGAAGAAGTAAATTGATCAATCGCATTTTTGACAGACGTAATAATGCTCGATTTAAGAACGAGCCTAACCAAAATAACAGCAATTGGTTAAGCGTAAGCAAGACAAACCGTATTTCATTTTTGGAAGATCCACTTTGTGGGGGATTGTTTACCAACAATGGGTTTCATACCGTATTAGACCTTTCTTTGCAAGCGACAGCTATCGAGGCTACCAAGAATATCCCAAAAAATCTACCAATTGTATTTATCAGCGGACAAGATGATCCAATTGGAGATTTTGGAATAGGCGTTGAAAAAAGTGCGGCACAGTTAAGGGCACAGGGACAGATTGATATAACCCTTAAATTATATGCAGGCATGCGGCATGAAATTCTTAATGAAGACTGCAAAATGGAGGTATTCCAGTTCATCAGTAGCTGGCTTCATCGCCATTTACTTTAGTTTCCGACTGTAATATTTCCGAATAGGCTCATCTAAATAGTTAAAGACTAATAAAGATAAAAAAATCAACAACAGCATTCCAATAACAATAATCACAGCCATTTGCTTATTCGATGGGTGATTAAGTTCTACATAGCTCATAAAAATCCAGATAAATGGATAATGAATGATATAGAGCGGATAGGAGATATCACCTAAAAACTTGCATAACTTCTTGACCCCTCCAAACACAGGCTGCCCTCCTATCCCCAGTAAGAGTAATAAAGGAAAATAGAAGATAACGACAATAGGATCAATGTATTTACCATAAGCTTCAGAAAATGGAATAAAAAATACGGCGGCAAGTAGACCTAGAACACCGAAAAAAGGAAGCTTGTTGGAAATGGTCCAGTTCGATCTAAAAATAAGTAGTCCCATTGAAAACGAAAACCATAAACGAATTCCACCAGCCCAAAAGTTGTCTGCTCCAAAACCGACAGCTAAATAGCCCGAACGAAATGATTCGGCACATAGCGCTGCTGCACCAAGGAGCACTATCCCCCAAAGAAACTTTTTTGAAATCCGTACCAGTACCAAAGCATAGGCTATATTGGCGATATACTCCCAAAATAGCGACCATGTAGGTGGGTTTAAATGAAAAAGATTAAAATAGCGTTCTGGTACAACCGGGTATGGAATCAACGTTATCCCACTAATAAACATCCCCATCTTTTGCAAAACAGAAAATGAGCCAGCCAAACTGCTGAATGGATCGTAAATAAATGCGAATAAACCAATCAACGTACCGATGATAACCAATGGGTGCAATCGCAGCAAACGCAAGAGAAAGAATCGTTTTAGACCGATTGTGGCCAGCTTCTGATCGTAGGCATAGGCAATGACAAAACCCGATAAACAAAAGAAAAAATCAACGGCTAAATAGCTATGTGGAATAAAACTATTGCGATAATCCGGTTGTGCAATTTCCATAAAGTGAAACAGGACGACTGCGATTGCGGCTACCCCACGCATGGCGTCAAGAAGTTCAAAATGTTTCTTCGTTTGATGTACCATATTTTTTATCGGCAGCGAAAATTAAGACCGACGAAGATCGAAGATCCGCTGCTAGCTATTGCAAATGCTATTTAAAATTAAACGTTGGTGCTGGTTGTGGCGCAACACTGCTGGTTGTCCCTTCAATTTTTGGCCAGTCCTTATCCCAGACGATCTGATCCAACAATAGCATCCGGCGATTTCCCCCCGTAGCAACACGAGGCTGTTTTGGATCGATACCATGATAGAGTATCCAATCTTTTCCCTTGTCGTCTGTAATAATGCGCGAAGTATGGCCCGTCCCCACAAATTGATCATTTCCTTTTAACAACAGTGTTCCACTCCCCCGCTGTGTAAGGTTGCGGCCTTCTTGATCCACATAGGGTCCTTTCAGATGGCGAGAGCGCCCCACAAGAACATGATAACTGCTTTTTTCTCCTTCACAACAGGAGCCTTTGGACCCGACAAAGTAATAGTACCCTTTCCGTTTATGAATCACAACGGCTTCAAAATCTCCTGCGGCAACTTTAAATTTTTTATTTAAATCGGGTACCACTGTCCCATTTTTATCCAGTTCAACACCATATGTACCCTGCGTGCTCGCATCGCTAAAACTGCCCCAGAATAGATAGTTCTGCCCATTTTCAGTAAAAAAATAAGGATCTATTGAATTAGGCACATCGATCTCCTTGCTATCAAAAAGTTTACCTTGATCGATAAAGGGGCCTTCCGGTCTAGCTGCTAGGGCTACACCGATGCCGGGATTGGGATCACCCCATGTGGAATAGGCATAATATAAAAGATACTTACCATTTAACTGCACCACATCGGGGGCCCAGATTCCGCCTTCTGCTTTCCAACCCGGTTTTGAGCTGAAGGCCGTACCAATCCAAGTCCAATGAGCAAGATCAGCCGATTGTAGAATAGACACCAAACGTTGCCCCTTTCCGTCGCCCCAATTGTCGGCTGTCCCGTACGCATAGAACATTTTGCTCTGTGGGTCTCTAACGACTGTAGGATCAGCAAGTATGGGCTCAAAAACCGGATTGCTATAGGTCTTATTCTGGGTCGTAGTATTTGTTATTTGTCCCGACGGCTTCACTGAACCTGTAACGCTTCCACAAGAGCTCAACAGGTTCAGTACGACAACTCCGCCAATCCAATATCTGAACAACATTGCATTCAACATCTTATTATTCTATTTATATTATTTTCTATATCATAGGAAAAGCTATTTTGCTTTTCCCAATTTCTCTTCCAACATTTTGATAAAATACCCGCCAACAACAGATCGTGCTTTAAATCCAGCTCTTTTAGGACGGTCTGTATAGGTCCAATCCGACATGGGAACGCGATCGGTTGTTTCGTTCATAAAACGGTAGACTGGCTTCAAAAATGCCTCAAAGGTAGGCTTATCATCTGCCATGGTCGCCGTCCAAATAATCCAATCGGTTTTGGTGTAAGGCTGACGGCTGTCCAGGGGAAGTCCGTATTTATTTTGTTTGCTGAGATAGTATTTAATTTCAGTTTCACGGATAGAAGGGTCAAAAATATCCATCTTAAGCAATTTATCCCAGACCATATTATACTTTTGACTCCAGGTTCCACTTTTATCAAAAGTTAACTTGTAGTGATCCCCATCTTCGGCCATCTTTTTCCATTTCATCGCCATTGCTTTTGCTTCGGTCAAATACTTTTTCGCCGTAGCCTCTTCACCAAGCATTTGGGCCAGATACCCGTAAGATGCAATACCCAAAATAGCTTTAATGGATAAATTGGCATTATGCGCAAAATGGCCTGCAAAATCATCTGTACACAACTGATTTTCGGGGTCAAGACCTTTATCGACTAGATAATCTACCCAGGTAGACAACACTTTCCAATGTTTTTTGGCATAAGCGGCATTGCCTTCCACCTTTGCTAAAGCATAAGTTAATAGCAGCATATTTCCCGATTCTTCGACAGGCATATCTCCACCGTAAGTTTGGCCATTCGCTAAAGGATAGGTCCCAACATCATGCGCAGCAAAAGGTTTTGTCCACTTATTGCTTTCACTATAATAAAAAATGGCGTTCATTAGTGCTTTTGCCAGTTCTGGATTATAGTAAAGGAAAATCGGAGCCGAAGGATAGGTTACATCAACTGTTCCTATTGACCCATTGCTGTCATTTTCCTTGGACAGTAAAAGCAGATCGCCATTGGGTGCTTTTACAAGTTTATGAGCGGCGATTGCCTGTCTATAGGCCAAGGCACATAATGCAGCATAGTCCTCACCTCCGTTGCGCAAAGCTGTACCCCATAATTCTGCATCAAATTTATCAGCAGCCTTTTTGAGAACAGTATACTCTTTGTCGGCCAGTTCAAATTGTTTCTCAATGGAACTATTTCCATTGGTATTCCAATAAGGTCGTAAATTTTGTCCAAAATATTGGATCGAGTACAGGTCATCATAGCCCAACAAGATCTTATCCTGGTAGCTTGATGAGACATCAAAAGTTTGCATCAGTGCCAATTGTTGCCCTCCATTTGAAGAAGAGCTATTTTCACTCTTCAGAAAATTAGAGCGTAATTGATGGCTACTTCCGACCGCGGACTTTGTCTTTGATTTTGCACCTGCCATATAGAAATACCCCCAATCTATCCGTAGGTCGTCACCTTTCTTTCCTAGAACCTGCTGGCTTTTGCTTCCTGTCTTTACAAATTGGAGATTTCCGGAAATAAAGGAACTGCTTGTCGCATCTTGAAGAGGAGAATTCAGTGCCCAATTTGGTGCCGCCTCCAAATAAAGTTGTACCTGGTGTTTCTTGCCATCCTTCGCATGGACTGTATAGGAAAGATAATTTACGGGTCTAGCCATTAAGTCCAATTTATCCAAAAACATCGGCGCAGTAAATGTAATATTTAATTCCACGGGCCCGCAGTTAAACGAATAATGTGTTTGTGTTGCCTGCACATTGGAAGTGATCTGATTCGCTTCATTGTCGAATTGAATACTACCTTCTTTTTCTGTAAAGAGTCCAAAATCAAAATATCCATTCGCTACCCTATTATAGCAATAACCCGCGAGTATATTTTTTCCTTTCTTCAATGTTTTTACGACATGTTCGGGCAGCTTGACCCGACTATTTTTACCTGTCGAATTGCCTGTATTAGCAACCTCAATACCGTTGACGTACAAAATAGCGTCATCGTCATGTGTAAATTCGATATATACGGATTTGCCCGTAAGATCCTCAGTCAGTTCAACTTCCCTTCTAACCCAAATTTTAGGTTCCTGCCAATCAGTCTCCACATTGGGTTCTTTGTCCTTGGTACCGAATGGCGCTGCCCCCATTTTCCATTGCCGTGCATCAAATGAAGGTTTCATCCAGTCTGAGGCAGGTTCGCTGACAACGTAACTTCCCGTCCAAGCCGCATGTTCGCCCATCCGGGCCAAAGGCAAGAGTTCAGCTTCTTCTTTACCTAAAAAGCGATAGGATTTCCCATCTACCTTAAGGACACCTAATAAAGGGAAGGATTTTCCGGTCCAATGGCGTACAACATCTGCATTCAATTCGTTGCTATAGGACCAGGCACTTGTATTCGGGTCAATTGTTACTAAAGGATAGGCAGGCGCGCGAAGATCATTCTTAAGGACTTGTTTTTGTGCAAACGACGATACCGATTGACATACAATAGCCGTTGCAATTAGTAATTTTAATTTCATTGATTTCGTATAAAATAGGTTTAGGTTGACCGGTATATTTTCAGCGATAAATTTAGGCCGCAACCCGTGTTGCGGCCATATCGCTATCAATTATTTGGTAGGTGCATTATAAAGCGCCTGATGTGCAGCCTTCAATTCTGCTTCAGGCATTTTTACAACTTTGCGATCATAAGTCATCAAACCATTTGTTTCTACTTCCACATCTGTTGTCTGTGTATAAACAGCGGCCGACAATCCCATCGGAATTAGACGTGTCAAATCATGGATAAGACGTTTGTAACGCTCCAATAATTCCGTTTTATTCTTGAAACTTTGGTATCCCCAGTTGTCTTTCTGTTGCCAAGAATGTCCGTCTATCGGTAATCCCAGACCACCGAATTCACCCAATGCAAGCACTTGTTTAGCACCAAACAAATTTGGATCAGGCATGGCTGCATCCGGATAATTATGGATATCCAAGATATGTCCAGTTTCCATAAAGTTACCACCACTGGCGCTATTTACGAGTCTTGACGGGTCATTAGCCACGGTCCATTCCGTAATTTCCTTCGTTTTGAATTGCCCCCAAGCCTCATTGAAAGGCACCCAGATGACAATACTTGGATAGTTGTGCAACACCTCCATAATGGTTTTCCACTCTTTCCGGTAGTAATTCTCAGATTCCTGTGAACGTACTTTATCCCGATTGCCACCTGAAATCTTTCCCGGTTGCATATCCCAATGATTTCCACCAAGATCGCCGCTAGGCATATCTTGCCAGACAAGCATACCTATACTATCACAGTACCGATACCAACGTGCCGGTTCTACCTTGATATGCTTACGGATCATATTGAATCCCATTTCCTTTGTTTTGACGACATCAAACTTCAGCGCTTCATCCGTTGGCGCGGTATGTAGACCATCCGGCCACCAGCCTTGATCCAATGGACCATATTGGAAAGTAAACTTATTGTTTAACATTAAACGTTGAACGCCGTTTTCATCTTTCTGCATGGCTATCTTCCGCATGGCGAAATAGCTTTTCGCCTGGTCTACGATTTTTCCTTTTCGAATCAGCTGAATTTCCAGATCATAGAGTTTAGGGTTACTCGGCGACCAGGGCTCCAGATTGGGTACCGAAAGATCAAAGGATGTATTGGGTTGTCCTATTTGTTCTTTAATAAGCTTTCCTCCATCCAATGCACGCACCTTTATTTCGTCGCCGGCTTGGCTTCCCTCTACGGAAGCTTGAAAGGCCAAGACAGCATCGTCCAATCGCGGCGTCTGTTTGGTACTTACAATGTAAGTTTGTGGAACACTTTCTAACCAAACGGTCTGCCAAATTCCCGTCACTGGTGTATACCATATTCCATTCGGCTTGTTCACCTGTTTACCCCGTGGTTGTGGACCATCATCAGTCGGATCCCATACCCGAATGGCTATTTCCTGTTTCGCTCCTTTCTTTAGGAAGCTTGTCACATCCATCGAAAATGGATCAAAACCACCTTCATGTCTTCCGACCAATTGATTATTTACATACACATCACACTGCCAATCTACGGCACCGAAATGCAACAGGACCTTATTTTTATGGACAGACTTGTCCAATGTTATGGTATTGTTATACCATAAGGCTTTATCTTTTCCAACCTCTTTACCAACACCGGACAATGCCGATTCAATAGCAAAAGGAACAAGGATGTTGCCGTCCCATTGCCGAGGAATCTCTTTAGTACCTACCGGAGTGACAGCATATTTCCATAGTCCATTTAAATTCTGCCAGTTATTGGTTCTGATTAATTGTGGCCTAGGGTATTCAGGATGTGGCTTTTGGGCCGTTACTTTCTCGCCCCAGGGGGTTAATATATGTGATCCGGCGGGTTTCCAATCCTGAGCAAAGTTCAATTGTGCTGCCATCATCAAACTGGCAAAAAATAAGGTTTTCTTCATCATAAAAAATCGTTAAGTCATTTATTTATATCGTATTTATATTATTTCACCGTGGGAAAAGCAGCAATGCGCAAACGTGCTGCTCCCATTGGAATTAGTTCAACTTCCTGTACCTCGCTTTTGCTTTCCACGGGGCTCAGAGGCAATACCCCCGTTAACCCGTTTTCATCAATTTTCCACCCATCGATACGTTTCGCTTTCACAAGAATCGAAATAGGTACTGCTTCTGCGTCGAAAGGAAATGCATCTTTAGGCCATGGTCGTTTGACCACTTTTAGGTGGTTAACAGCTTGCAATTGATTTTGTACAAGTCCGTAATTCCAATCACTTGCAGGAAGGATTTCATAGGATGGCCACTTGGATGGATCTGCAGTCTCCTGCCATTTGGAATCTCCTATTGCCGAAGCCTTACTATCTTTTTTCACATAATTCTCTTTGATTTTAAGGGCATAGGTCAATGGTCCACGCTGGATACTCACTGAATTTTTATTGGCTGTCCATGTTTTCAGATCTATGGTCATTGGTAAGGAAAGTTCGACCTTGTCGCCGTCTTTCCACTGCCGTTGAATCCGAATATATTTTGCACCAGCTTCCACAGCTTGGCTTTTACCATTAACCGTTACTTTCGCTTGTTTCGCCCAGGCTGGAATACGGAGATAAAAGGGAAAATCAACCGTTTTACCATGTGTTCCTATTTCAAATCGTAGCGATTCTTCAAAAGGATAATTGGACTCTTGCCGGATCTGAATAGCCTGCTTGTTTCCGACGTTGATTTCAGCCTTTGATGCGGCATATAGTACTGCCGCAACACCGTTATCATTCGTTGCCATATACAAATGCTCAGCATAATATGGCCAGCCCTGACTGTGATTATGCTGACAACAGCGTGAACTGAAGGGATTCATCATTAAAAATGGCCCGTTATTATCAATTCCAGGAGCATGATTATGGCTGTCGCTGATGGTCATATTTGGACTTGTAATATACCTTAAGGCCTTGAAATCTGCTGTTACGGCTGCTGGATAGGTATTGAAAGCGACTTCCTCCGCATGATCTGCCCAAAATGGGTCGCCTGTTATCCCAAGAAGGATTTCATTGGAGGCCATCTGTTCGACCATACCACAGGTTTCCACCCCTTGACGGGGATCGGTATATCCTGGACGTGCATTTTCATCGGCACCGAACATACCGCCTGGAACCTGACCAAATACCTGCCTGACAAAATGAAAATTAGCGTAGGTCGCATTCAGGTCTTCACTCGATTGGCTTTTCAGATAATAGGTTGCCGGCTCTCTGAAACACTGCGCTACATTAACATTATGCCAATTCGGCAAATCATCTTTCTGGCGCCAATTGGCGGTATTTCGATGGATTTTATCCGCTAAATCCATCAGCCATTCATTCCCCTGTGTTCTATTATAGAGCCAATAAACCGAGAGCAGATTGTCACCACCCCGACTATTTTCCCAATAGTCTTTAAGAAAAAAACTATCCGGCAAATTGGCCTGCCATTTAAAATAATTGGTCATCAAGGTTAAGACACGTTGGTCACCGCTATATTCATAATAAGATCGCAGGCACCACAACATCAACATATTCCCCCAAAGATCTGGTTTGTTGTTACGCAGCATCAATGGCCCAAAATATCCATCAGGACGCTGGCTTTTTAGTGCGGCTTCCAACCATATCTTTGACTCCGCTAGGATTGTAGGATCTTTTAAGATGTAGCCCAGATTAGCATAACCTTTTAGCCAATAAGGAACTTCTTCCCAGCCATAATCTCCTTTCCCATCCGTACTTAACCAAGCATTATTTTTTTTGGACAACCAGGCACTAATTTCGCCCAAATGACCTGTAAGACCATCTTTTTGCAATGCTAGGTACTTCCCTAACCAGCCTTCAGGCACTATACTGCCTACCGGCAATTTCAGCAAGGCATTTTGTCTCAGCGGAGCCCTATTGTTCACGTATTGTGTATTCTTACCTGTCAACGGCAATTGGTTTACGGAAGTTGCTATTCCTGATTGAGCCGACGTAGCTAAGCCAAACCCCAACAATAAGCTTAAAAAGCCAATTCTTTTAATCATTTTTATTTTAGTTTCTTTGGTTCACTATCGTACAGCGCCTCGGTAATCCCATTTACCCGTAACCCTACGCGCGCATACACCGCTGCACTCTTGGTCAAAATATCTTTGATATCCAGTTCCAATTCGACATGGCCGGCATTTAATCCAGTTTTTTCCATCTTATATGTATATTGGCCCAAATCCACAAATTTTGTATCATTGACCAATAAGGTGACTAAATCAATCGTTCTTGAAGCATCTATTGTCTTGACGTCAAAAGAAGCTTTCAGCATATTCCCTTGAACATTATAGGTAATATTACTTATGGTATAATAAGGTTTAACCGGGTACTCGATGCTTGTATTGCCCCGCACATCAACCAGCACTGTATCCGCACTATTCAGCCAGGGGCCATTTCCGCTGGTTGCCACCAATTTGTACCGCCCGTCGAAGAGTTTTGCCGCAAATGAACCGTCCTGCGTCACATACACATTAATAGCAGATCGAAGCGGAAAACCATCTTGCCATAGCTGAAGTGAAACGGACTGGTTTGATCCTCTTACTCCTAGAGGTTCTGAATTGTAGGTTACACGACCGTTCAGTGTACTTTTAGGGGCATCATAGTTATCTTTGCCACAAGCAAATACACCTACGATCAAACACAAACTGACTATTAATTTACAAAAAAAAGTTTTCATAAGGATAATGCTATTGATAAGGATTTCGAACTAACTTCGGATTATTATTAATCCAAACTTGATCTATGAAATTATAATAGTTCTGATATTTAAAATTTCGTGGATAGAGCGTATGACTCGATTTCTGTTTCTCAAAAACCCATTTACCATCGTTCGGATCCCCAGGAGCATATATTCTGTAAGGAAATAGCGCATAGTGTACCGCATTGTAATTATCAGCACTTCCGTTCCAGATTTCGTGTGCAATCCGCAAACGCTTCAGATCCCAATAACGATGATCTTCGAAGGCAAATTCAACGCGGCGTTCCTGAATGATATCATTCAAAGAAATAGTCGTTAATGGCTGTATCCCCGCGCGCTCCCTGATCTTGTTGACATATCCCGTCAGCTCGGCTTGTGATTTACCAAGTTCAAGTCCTGCCTCTGCGGCAATCAGCAGAAATTCGGCATAACGAAAACGAACAAACCAAATATCCGAACCGCGACCACGGGTAGAAGCATCTTTGTTTTCGTCAATAAACTTCCGGATATTAAATCCCGTCTTATTGATATACATATCGTTAGAAGTCGTGGGGCCATCTTTACTTGTAATAATTCCTCCGAATTTGGAATCTGAAGTACCGGGTATTGCGGTCATCGTCTTCCAAACACCTCCTTCTTTATATCTAACGCCTGCTTGGTAAGTGATTTTGGTACCAGCAAAATCAGCACCAGAATAGATTACAGTACCATACAGGCGCGCGTCTTTATGGGCAAATAACTCTTCGGGATTATTGTAGTAAATGTAATCTCCGGTAGCAGTCTTCGTTTTCAAAGCTCCATTTCGATCATCTGTATATTCAAATGCTTCCACCAAATTTAAAACAGGCGTAACAAAATTGGCATCAATATCTCCACGGACGGATGAGGCAATGTTATTGTTGGTGAAAAAATGTGTTTCACCTGGATACGCATAATCCTTGGCCCAAATAACTTCATTGCTACTTGATTTTGAACTTACAGCAAGATAGAAGTTCTTTCCTTTATCGGCATTTCCATTATAGAGGGCATAAGGGCTATTGTTGATAATATCCAATGCGGATTCGTAAGCAATCTGGTAATATTTATTGGCTTCCGCTGCCGGAATCCCCACCTCGTTACCTGCTGTTTTCACGTCTGGCGTTTTATAGTTATACTTCGCTATTGAGGCGGCGTATAGACTGGCCCGAGCCTTAAGTGCCAAAGCTGTCCATTTATTAGCTCGCGCGGAACTTATTGTTTTCTCTATACCGAGCATTTTAGCCGCTTCGGTACATTCGCTAATCACATAATTATAACTTTCTGCTTCTGTTGATCGAGGTATCTGCAATTCTGCCGGATCCATACCACCCGTATAATCATAGATCTTATCCCCCACTAAGGGAACTCCCCCCAAACGCTTGATCATATTAAAATAAGTCCAAGCACGAATAAATCTGGCCTCACCTTCAATGCTCTTTTTATTATTTTCGTCCAATGATGACTGACGAACACCTACGATAAATTGATTCAGATTTCGAATAAGTTCGTAGTCGTACATACGCCAAAAGTCATTCGGAAATTCCTGCATTGTATTGGGACCACCGCTTGAAAATCCGGCCTCATCTAACATCGCAAAAGATCCATTGTCACCAAATTGCTGTCCCCAGCTAATCCGCCCATAATAATTCGCTAGCACAGATTTTATCATATTCTGATCCGAAAATATCTGATCGTCCGTAAAAATAGCCTGTGATTCCCGTTCCAAAAATTTATTGCAGCTTGAAAATGCACATATTAAACATACACCCAATAAAATAACTTTCTTATTTATCATCATATTAAAAAGTTAAAGTAACACCAACGTTTATAACTCTATTTGTTGGGTACTGAACGCCCGAATCACTTGTGATTTCTGGATCGATCTTCATATCACCCAAATTATCTATGCTAAATAGATTCTGCATCATGGTATATATCCTCAATTTCTGAATCCCTCGAGGTTTCATCCATTTTTCTGGTAAAGTATATCCGATCTGCAGGTTTCTTAATTTCAAATAGTTGACATTGGTAAGCCAGAAGTCACTATGCCAATAATTACTATGATCTCTATTTCCTTTAATTAATGTAGGGTACTTTCCTGGGATCAAGGCACTATTTGGATCCGTAATATCGCTCAGCATCCACTGGTTTTCCATATAGTATTGCGGATTGTTGCCGCCATCATGGAAAGGGAAAACGGCCTCATAACTCGGATTAAAGGAAGCAAAAGCTGCTCCGGTGAAATCCATCGCCAAATCAAATCCCTTGAATTGACCGCCAAGGTTAATTCCGTAATTGAAATAAGGAAGACCACCTTGGCGATATCCAATTGGCCGTTCATCCAGCTCATTGATTACTTTATCGCCATTAATATCTTCATACTTAATATCCCCCGGGCGTAATGATGAGTTACCTTTACGGTCATTGTCTACATCATAATTTGCAATTTCTTCCCACGACTGGAATTGTCCAATGGAATGTAATCCCCAATTGAGAAAGGCATAACGGTCATAGATTGATTTTCGATACTGATCCAAAGAGTTTCCAAAACGTGGTTTATATTGTTCGCCGTCTGTTTGCCGGGCGAAAGTGAAATTACCGCCTACGAAATAGTTAAATCCATTGACGCTACTCCGCCACATCAATGATCCATCGATACCTTGGTGAATATCTGAATTCAGGTTTTCATAAGGTAAACTAAAACCTACTTCATTCGGTATCAATACATCTTCTCGCTTGGCGGGCAGCCCTGTTCTTTTTCGACGGAAGATATCTACCGAACCTGTTAATTTACCTTTTAGTGTGCTAAAGTCCAAACCAACATTTAGCATATGGGCCTGAATCCAAGAAAGCGTTTTAACCGGAAGACCACGAGCCTGAGAACCAATAACATATTTTCCGTCAATTGTTGAACCCACGATATTTTGATAGCCATCACGGACTGGTTTTCGGAAATAATTATATCCACTTAAATAACCAAAAGCGAAATATTCCCAGGCATCCAAATTATCATCGCCCAATACACCGTAAGATCCCCTTAACTTCACATCGTCAAATACTTTTCTCATACCTTCAGACCAGAACTTCTCAGATGAAACACGCCAGCCTGCAGATACCGAAGGAAAAAAGCCCCATCGGCTGCCTGGCGCGAATTTCCATGAACCGTCATAGCGCGAAGAAAGTTCCAAAAGATATTTCTGATCATAATCATAATTGACCCTGCCTGCAAAACCGGCTCTCGCTTGCGTATTCACCCCCGTATCATTGTAAGTGTCCATCGTCTGAAAATAGATCAAACTCAACGCATTGGAGGCTGGACGATCGTGTACATACACATCTGGATTATCTCTTTTTATGGACTCAGCAGCAAGCACAGCATTGATTCCATGTTTACCGAATCGCTTGTTATAATTTAAGGTAAATTGGGTTGAGATTTCTTCAACCTGCGAAATAGATCTCTCCCGCCAGGGGTTATCCATACTAAAAGTTACTGGGTAAGTATCTGTCTTCTCATCATAGCCATATAGCTTATAGGTAAACTCCTGATTATCCATCCATTTATTCGCCAGATAATAGCCTACTGTTCCCTTAGCGATCAAATCATTTGTGATCTTATATTCCGCATTAAAATTTAACTGCATCACCCGCCATTTTTCCTGAAATGTACCAGACAGATCATAATTCAGCATCGCAAAGTTGGTTTCCGCATTGGGTGATGTCTGCGTTGGATATAAAGGATTGTCGTTGGCAAAAGGCCGTGCAGTGGGCAAGTTGCGATATATCGCAAATAAAGCTTGCCAAGTATCGTCAGCACCAGGTACTCCCGGTTGTTTACGTTGTTCGATCCGACCATTCAAATTGGCCCCAATCTTTAATCGTTTTGATACATTCGCGTCAATATTCATCTGCACATTGGTACGATTGAAGCCGCCGTAATTACGGATGATGGATTGCTGGTCTAAATGTCCCACACTCAGGTAATAATTGATTTTTTCGGACCCACCACTGACATTACCCGAAATATAGGTTTGTGGGCTGGTTTTAAGAATATAATCATACCAATCAAAGGGACGATACCCTTTCTCTGTACCCTGTTGCCACTTTTCGAGATCTGCCAACGTAAATTGTGGATGCTCAGTTCCGAGAATAGCATCAGACTGAATATAGCTTTTGATATAAGTACTGGCATCGGCTGGCTTGGGAAAACGAAACATACTCTGCCAGCCATAATACGAATTGATATTAAAGGTATTGTTATCGCCCCGCTTCCCCTTCTTTGTCGTCACCACAACAACACCGTTGGCCGCACGTACTCCATAAATAGCAGCAGACGCATCCTTTAATACCGAAACCGATTCAATATCATTGAAATCTAAATTATTAAATTGTCCTTCATCCTTTTGAACACCGTCGATCACATATAAGGGTGTCCCCATATTACGGATACTGATTCCTGTTGGAGCTCCCGGACGCCCATCCGACATCCGGCTGTTAACACCGGCGATCTTCCCGACTAAGGCTCCGGAAGTTGTTGTAGCAACAGATCTGGAAATATCCTGAGAAGAAATTGCGGTGATTGCACCAGTGACAGATTCTTTCTTTTGCGTACCATACCCCACTACGACAACTTCGTCTATACGTGCATTTTCATCTTCCAAAGTGATTGCCAAGTCAGCGATTGCCATCACTTCTTTGGAAAGGTAGCCTACAGATCTTACGGTCAAAAGTTCACCGACATTGACACCTGTCAGGTTAAAATTACCTTTGGCATCTGTTGAAACTGCAGTACTGGGCTTGGATTTCAATGCGACTGTCGCTCCTACAATCGGATTGCCATCCTTATCCTTAACAACCCCTTTTATTGCTTTTTGCAACTCGATCCCCTCTGAAGAACCTGGAATTAAATTAGCTCCCTTTGCTGAGGGGATAAAACTGCTCGCACAGCAGAGCAATGTAGCAGATAGTGGCAGACATTTAAGACCCTTAAACATACCTAGATTGATTAGTTTGTATAATTGATTTGTCCAAAATTAAGGTATATTCAATCGTATGGACTTTCGTTTTTTCTCAAAAAACTGCCTATTTGTATCAAATAAATAAAATAGACCTAAAACGTTTTAAAGTCTATTAAAAAGAGAAAGTACACCTCTTTTCAGTGGTGTACTTTCAAACCAATCATTATTAAATATGTATTATTTTATCGAAAAACGATACAGGGATTTCGTTTGATAAACTTGCCCGGGGTTTAGGACAGTTGTTGGAAAATTAGGTTGGTTTGGGGCATCCGGAAAATGCTGCGGTTCAAGACAAAAAGCTGTGCGAAAGGAGTCTTTTTTCCCATTCTTCAATTGCACTTGTTCGTTCATAAAATTACCGCTATAAAATTGAATACCAGGTTCGGTCGTCAGAATATCCATGACCACTCCTGATTTATCACCGATCATATGTGCCGCTTTAAACCAGTCGCCATCTTTCTCTTTACTTAAGACAAAATTGTGGTCATAGCCCTTTCCAAAACTAAGCTGCTGGTCATTGGCATTAATATGTTTTCCTATCGGTTTCAAGGTTGTAAAATCAAAAGCTGTTCCCTTTACCGGTGCTAATTGCCCTGTGGGTATTAGTGTACTATCTACTGGTGTGTATTCATTGGCAAACAATTGAAGTTGATGATCCAGAATGGTACCACTTCCTTCACCGTTTAAATTAAAGTAAGCATGGTTGGTCAAATTGATCACCGTCTTTTTATCGGAAGTAGCACGATAAGCTATCATCAATTCATTATTATCGTTCAGCGTATAAGTCACCTCCATTTGGATGTTTCCTGGAAAACCCTCGTGTCCGTCAGGTAAGGTGTAAGCAAATGTAAGGGATGATTTATCTGACGATTTTAATGTCCAATTGGCAAAATGCACACCTTTAAAACCGCCATGCAGCGTATTAGGACCGTTATTTACCGCCAATGTATAGGTTTTATCATCCAACTTAAATTTGCCTTTGGCGATCCGATTACCAAAAGGCCCTACAATAGTACCAAAAAATGGTTCTTTGGGATTATTATAATCAGCCGCTTTAGAAAAACCCAAAACCACATCGCATAACTCACCCTTATTGTCAGGCACCCATAATCCCACTAAACGTGCACCAAAATTGGTAAAATAAGCTTGTACGCCATTTTTATTGCTCAGTTCATATAGATACGCCTGTTTTTGATCAATAGTTCCGCTAAACTGCGCGGTATCCATGAAGGCCGATAAAGAATCTGCTTTGGGAGTTTTAGAACCAGTCGGCTGCTGGCAAGACACACTAAAAGCAAGTATTGCAGAAAGACCCAGCAAGGTCAATTTTCCTCTCATTCGTAATATTTTAAAGGGTTTATAATCTTTGTTTAGATAGAACTTACGTCCTTTTCTAGATTTTTTATAATTTTAACGATTACAATCTATAAGCTAAAGTCTTAAATTTTTTAGAAATTTTAAGATTAAATTGTTTCATTTTAGCTCTATTTTGTATCAATAACCAAAAAATGATCATGATCAACCTGAAGCCTTTACGATTGCTATTTATCCTGTTACTCCCTTCCTTGCTATATGCGCAGCCCTACTATTTCAATCATTATCAAATCAATGAAGGTTTGTCAAACAATGCTGTCATTTGTAGCATGCAAGATAGTCAGGGTTTTCTTTGGTTCGGTACAAAGGATGGATTAAATCGCTTTGACGGTAACAATTTCAAACATTTTGATGCCACCCAATCTGGGAAAAACAGCTTGGGTGGTAATAATATCATCTCCTTGAAAGAGGACTTTCGAAAAAGAATTTGGATTGGAACAGATCAGGGAATCTATTGCTACGACCCCGTCGACGAGCAATTTAGATTACTGAGCAAAAAATTTGAAAATGCGGACGTACCCGTCATTGTTACCGATCAACGCAAAAGGATCTGGTTTATATCCAATGGAATGCTCTATTGCCATGATTTGGTTAGTCAAGCAATTCAACAATTTACAAAATCGGACCTCTATATTACGTCGATCAGCTGCACAAAAAATGGAACTGTATTTTTTGGAACTCCTGAAGGTAAGATCTTCCAGATAGGTTCTTCTGGAAAACCCGCACTCATGCTTGACTTTCAAGCAAAATATGGTCCTAAAGACTGGTTTAGTATTGAGAAAATAATGGAAAACCGCGATGGAGACTTATTGATTGGCACGTCGAAAACTGGGGTTTATAGCTACAATTTTAAAAACAAGTCCCTGAAGTCAATTCTTGGTCCGGACAAGCTGCATCAATTTCTCTATGTAAGAGATATTATACAGCCAAACGATCATGAATATTGGTTTGCAACCGAATCTGGCCTCTTCATTTACCAAATAGCGAGCGGAAATTACATCAACATTCAGAAAGAACAAGAAAACCCTTGGGGGATATCTGACAATGCCATTTATAATATCCTACAAGATAAGGATGAGGGTATTTGGCTGGGAACCTACTTTGGTGGGATTAACTATTATCACAAGAATAATAGTATAATCGAAAAATTCCTCCCACAGGATCGCCCCGGGAGCTTAAAAGGCTCTGTCGTTCGGATTATCAAAAAAGACATCAACCACGATATATGGATAGGCACCGAAAACGGAGGTCTATCTAAATTGGATCCTAAATCGGGTTATATCCAGAACTTCTCCGATAAACAGGGGAATCTGGCAAATAACAATATTCACGGTATTCTCCCTATTGGCGACAAACTATTGATTGGTACTTTCGTCAATGGTCTGGACATTTTTTCGCCAAAGCTTCAAAAAGTTATCTATCACATCGATCGTAACAGCAATGTATCAACATCCGATCTCCAAAGTAATTTTCTTTTTTATCTCTATAAAACTCGAAAAGGAGAAATCATGGCTGCATCCACACGCGGCCTATACCGCTTTGATCTAGAAAAAAAATCTTTCCACCTTATTGATAATGTCCCAGAATACATGTTTTATACAAGCATTTTGGAAGATAAAAAGGGGAATATCTGGGTCGGAACGTGGCGTGATGGACTATTCTGTTATCATCCTAAAACAAAGTATTTCAAGCATTTTACCCATAGCCAGAACGATCCCAATTCTTTGCCTAACAATAGGGTCAATAGCCTATTTGAGGATTCAAAAAATCAAATTTGGATCGCTACCGAAGGTGGAATGGCTAAGAAAAAATCAAAGCAGGACAGTTTTGAAAACATTGGTCTGGAAGAAGGAATGCCCAGTAACGTAACGCTCGCATTTTTAGAAGACAAACAAAAGAACCTGTGGGTGAGTACCTCTAAAGGGCTTGTGCGTTATCATCTTCCTAATGGTAAAAAAAGGATCTTTAACCTGGAGTCAGGTCTACCGACGATTCAATTCAATTACAATTCATCTTTTGACGACGACAACGGAAACTTCTATTTCGGTACCATCAATGGCCTTATACGTTTCAACCCCGCAAAGCTAAACCAAATCAACTACAAGAATCAAATACCGATTTATATCACTAATTTTTACATCAACAATAGAGCGATCAATCAATATACCGATCCAAATATTCTATCTAAATCAATCTTATTTACTAAGAATATTAAACTAAAACACGACGAATCATCCTTCAGTCTTGATTTCGCAGCATTGCACTACCAAGCCCCCCACTCTATCCATTATAGTTATAAAATGGACGGTCTTGACGACAATTGGATAGACATCACAAGTAATCAACGTGCTTATTTCACCAAGTTAGCTCCTGGTAATTATATTTTTACTGTAAAAGCAGAAGATCCAAATGGTAACACAATACCCACCTTTGCTAGTCTTAAAATCACGATTCTCCCTCCCATTTGGGCAAGTATACCAGCCTTTGTTTGTTATGCATTGATACTTTCTGGACTTATTATATTTATTATTCATCATTTCAATGAAAAGATCAAACAACGCAATCGACAACACCTTCTAACCGTACAAAATCTACGCGAGCAAGAACTCTATCGTTCAAAAATCAATTTTTACACCGATGTTGCCCATGAAATACGCACACCGTTGACATTGATCAAAGCCCCCTTAGAGAAGCTTATGGATAAGGTAGATCACAATCCTGTAACAGACAAGCTGTTATTGACCATGCAGAACAATACGGAGAAGTTGATTGCACTTAGCAATCAGTTACTGGATTTTAGACAGGTCGAGACGGAAGGATTCAAATTACACTTTGAGTCAGAAAACATAAGCCAAACGGTTCAGGAAATCATCAACAATTTTACGGTCACACTCCAGGCGCAGGGAAAGCAGATGGTCTCGCATATTATGCCAAATATCATAGGTCAGGTCGATATCGACGCTTTCGACAAGATTTGTTACAACTTATTGAATAATGCCCTTAAATATTCCTCATCCTATATTGAAGTGAATTTGAATATGGATAAACAGAAAAATATCTTTATATTGACCGTGAAAAACGACGGAGCTTTAATTCCTTCAGAAGAAAGGGAAAGAATTTTTGAACCATTCAATCGTTTAAAGCAAAATAAGAATGTTCCCGGAAGTGGTCTAGGCTTGGCATTGACAAGATCCCTAACCTTAAAACACCAAGGTACCTTGTTATATAGTACAAACGACCTCCAATTGAACGTATTTAGCTTGACGTTACCTTTGAATCACAATACAAACCCATAATTATGAATGCCAAATCCAATTTATTATTAGTAGATGATCATACCGAACTGCTTGAATTTATTGCGGATGATCTCAATGAGGATTATCAGATAACGACGAGCTCTAATGGAAGAGAAGCCCTAGATTTATTAGCCTCTGAATATTTCGACCTGATCGTCAGTGATGTAATGATGCCAGAAATGGATGGTTTTGAGCTCTGTCAAAAAATTAAGGAAGATATCGCTTATGCACATATTCCAGTTATACTTTTGACGGCAAAAAATAGTATTGAATCAAAAATTCAGGGTTTAGAATTTGGTGCTGACGCTTACATTGAAAAACCTTTTTCGCCCGCTTTTTTAAGGGCACAAATAGCCAGTTTATTAAAGAATAGAGTTAAGGTCAAGGAGTTTTTTATTAAAAATCCGATGTCACAAATTCAACATATCGGGCAAAATCAAAGTGAACAAGAGTTCTTGCTGAAGATTGAAGAAATCATCATGCAACATCTCGATGATCCACAGTTCAATGTCGATAGAATGGCCGATATTCTCTGCATGAGCAGGCCCACGCTCTATCGCAAAATCAATGTGGTATCCAGCCTATCACCCAATGAACTGATTAATTTAACGCGACTTCGAAAAGCCGCTGAACTCCTCATTCAAAAGCAGCATAAAGTTTACGAAATTTCCAATCTACTGGGCTACAGTTCTGCTACTCATTTCTCACGTAATTTTCAAAAGCAGTTTGGACAGAGCCCTACCGAATTTCAGGACGCTCAAACTGCTTTATCTAAATCTTGACCGAGCAAATAGTCATATCCGAATAAAAATAGGTGTCCGTCTAGGGCGCACACCTATTTTGTTGATTCAACTTGCGCTAATGTTGCATACTGTGCTGCATATGTAAACATGAACATTCCTTCCAAATCATTCTTACTTTTATCAGCTGCCCAGCCTCCAAGCAAATCATTCGGCAGAAATCCATCTTTCAAGAAGTGGGTATAGCCATAATCCAAGTTATCCTGAAAAGATTTTGCATAGACTCCAGCTTTGCTATAATTCGGATATATAGCAGTATATCCTCTTAATAATACGCCGTTAAACCAATTATTAAAACCATCTGTCGCATAGGTATAGTGCTCAGGAATCTGCTGTCCTAACTTTCCAAAATAAGTAAAAGTCGCATCGGCTAGTTTCTTGCCATCTTCTAAATAGCTTTTTGCTTTCGTAACACGATATAAGTCGGCTGCTCCGGAAATCATCGTTCCACTGTTATAGGAAAATGCTGTTCCAACTGCTTTTCTGAGCTCGGTATTTTTTCGGTATTGTACACCGTTGACCGTTTCATAAGCTATCGAACAATCTGGGAAACAATCCCCCATCATATCCGCATAAACACCCTTTTCGTTAAGAAGATATGCCTTTTGCCAGTCATAAATCCTTTTAGCATAACGAAGGTAAAAATCGCTCTTCCTCTCTTTTTTAGAAATACGAGTTAATTTATCTTTCGGATCAATGGAATGCGCGACGATTTGATCACCTTTCTTTTTATAGATTTCATACAATGTAACAAGCGGACTAATAATCGGTGCATTACTACAGGCATGCTTAGTTACATATCCTGGCCCCCATGGGATTCCACCATGCTCATTCCCTTTCTCATCCAAAGTACAATCCCAACCATCAAGCACATAAGCAGTAAGGTATTCAGCTTCTTGCAAATAGCGTTCTTGCCCAGTCAAGTGATAAGCTTCCAATAATTCCCGGACCAGCCACATCTGATCATCGTAGACATTCAGTACTCCAGTTACATTTGCTTTTCCTTTTTCCCGGACGCGATCGACAGCATACACCGTCCATTCTTTATGTTGTGTAAAAGATGTTAGCGTAAATGTCCCTAAATAATAAGCTGCATTTGCATGAAGCTTGGCCAATAAATCCACATAGCGGGAGTAATACTTTCCGTAAAGCTCGTTATTACCCGCCTTTTGTTGCTTTTTCAAGCCGCTCAACACAGCGTTTACAGCTTCTATGGACGCAGAGTACATCCATACACTCGCTTTTTCTTCCGATCTAGCCTGCGTAAATGGATTATAAAAACGATGCATTTTGAAATCGTCACCGGAGAAATAAACTTCCATTGACCGATCAATTAACTGGATCGCCCGTAAAAGATTTTGTTGGCTTTTATGTTGATCATGTACTGATCTTTGGCTGTGCAATTCTTGCGCACACACCTGTTTTACACAGAGGGGTGATACTGACAGGGAAATTAGAGAGAGTGCCCAAAAAGGCCGGATGGAAAAGAATTTGATCATGACGTGGTTTTAAATTGATTAAGTAGTCTTTCATACGCTTTGGTAGAGCGTGATAACCGAAGTTGAAGATAAGCATTTTTCGGACAAAAAAAATCGCATTTTTTGAAATGCGATTAAAAAATATTTGCCCTTTTGCTTAGTTAACCAAGAACTTTCTCGGTCAACTAAGCTGCCACTGGCTGGCGATGACGATTCACAAATTGCTTTTTTAATAAATACAATTTGTAATGGTCGTACAAACCAATGATTAAAAGAACAAAACAAACCACGTAAAATGTCTTATTCGATAAATAGGTGAATGAAATACCGCTCACAAGCCCTCCCATGACATAGGCTCCCACGATACTCAGCAATAAATGGAATTTGTCGACCAACGCCTTATTGCTTCGGTTGGACTCCTTTGTGAACATCGAAATCAATATTGCTAAATCTGTCGTTAGTCCTGTCAAGTGTGTCGTTTTCACAACAGAATTCGATATGCTCGCTGTCAAACCATTTTGTAATCCCATTGCAAACAGCAACGCACCGACAAGTATCTCTGTTTCTTTCAAAGAATCTTCATAAAATACATCAAGATATATCCCGACAAATAATATACTCAGTATTTCCAATGCCAAGGGAATGGAATGTGTCAGATAGGAGCTAAAACGTCCTTTACCATGAATGATGATAAGATTCGAAAGCATACTCCCGACTAAAAAAAGTAAAATCCAAAAAAGCACCACAGCACCTTGATACCAATTTCCTTTCGCTAGCTCCTGCGCAAAGACAGCATAATATCCCGTAACATTAGAGGTAAACGAGAAAAAGACAATGACAGATGCGACATTGACCATTCCTGCAGAAAATGCAGTTATTCCCCCTAATTTGATATTATCTTGAATCGTCCTATGGTTACTATATTTTCTCAGCATACTTCTCTTTTCCTCCTTTCTTCAGCACAATACGTGCAATTCCTTTCGTCTGCATATCCAAATTGAGATGCAGCACCAATTGGTTTTTATTTAATTTCTGTATGACAAAGCTCTCTATAAGCTTATCATTTTTCCGAAGCTCAAGGATATGTCCTCGTCCTTTCAAAAACCAATTGTATTGTTTGTCCTCATGATGGGCGATAAAATTTTTGTCACCCATTTTTTCAAAATGCCATAACCCATCCTGCAAGGGTGGAAGGTGAGCGATTGCAGCATCTTTTATTCCCTCATGGATAACCGCCTGTTTTTTGAACGTTGGAGACTTCTCCACTTTCTCAAAGTACCAACCTTGCTCTTCCCACTCCCCTTCTAAAAGCCGCTCGGGGTTTTCATAAAACATAACCATCGAACTAGCTCCTAAAAGCAAAAAGGACAACAACACGAAGTTGAACCTTGCCAATATTTTTCTCTTAATAGTTAACATCCCATTTCTTGTTAAAAAATAAATCCGCTAAGACATTTCCCCCTGTTTTGCTTGTCCCAGGTCTCGCTACAATCGATACATTCTTCTGTTTACTTTTACTCAAGTGAAGCAAAGCCTGTCCGACGTCGAAAAAATGCCGTGTTCTTTTTTCAAATTCATAATCTGTGGGAACTTTGACTTCATCAATCCGAGCTCCGCGCAAATAATGTTGTAAATAATTGAGATTGTCAGAGCCGATGATATCGGTGTAGATATTTAGCTTACGGTTTTCATAACGATGACAGATCATCTGGCAGGCCTTCAAAAAGTCCTCCGATTGAAGATTACTGAGTTGGTCATCCAATGTGATTCCCAATAGTTCGCTGATCGATGTACTGCTCTTATTACCATAGACAAGAATGATATCAAGTGCTTCAGCTGTCGATTGCTCTATACTATGAATCACAAAAAAAAGTGAATCAATCGTAAAATCGCTTGGAATCAATACACGCATTGCCTTTGCCATATCCAATTATTTTTATACAAAATTAATAGGTCATCATGGCAACCGAATGAATCTGGAATTAACTTTCTATTAGAATTTTAGGACTTATATTAAAATGAGATTAAAAATAAAATGCAGATTAAAATGGGATTAAAATTTAGTTCCGGCTTTGTAATATAATTCCGCTAGTGCCTTTCTGTAGTCCGTAACAAGCTTCTCTTGCTTGATACGCATTTCGATCAGCTTATTTTCCCTACTATTAACAACAAACAAGGTGGATTCCCCCAGTTCAAACTTATTTAATTCACCCCTAAGAAGCAGTTCCTGATTACTTATATTGATCGATTGAAGTTCAATCTGTTTACTGTAAGCATTTAAATCATTATACTTTTTAACGACTTCATTGTAAATATTTCTCTCGGTCGCAACCTGTTCAAATCGTAGCTGATCTTGCTTAATCCGTACTTCTTTGAGCTTCCCGCGTTCGGCGCGAATAAAAAGTGGAAAAGCAAATTCAAAACCTACTTTATAATTCTGCCAATTAAAATCATACTGCGGTGGTACAAAGTCATTAAAACCGTGACGGCTAGAAATGAGCGTGCCTGACACATTAAATTTAGGTTTAAGCATTTCTTTTCGATAACGTTCCTCAAATAGAAGTTGTTGATTTTTACTCGCCAACTTGATCATTTCGGGATGAGCAATTTTCGCCGAATCAAGAAGGGCCTCGATCACACTATTATCTGGCAAAATAACAGGATCTTCGAGCTTAAGCGGTATGGCATGATCGGGAAGTTCTACCGGAAATTGTTGGTCATTCCACAGATGATTTGACAATACAATTTTCGCGTTTTTAAGTTCAACTTCATACTTTGAAAGTTCGATCCGTCGTTCTTTTACAACGACCGAAGCTTCGATGGAATCAATTACAGGTTTATCTCCCAGCATAGTCTGCTCACTGATTGCGCTAAACCGCTGATCCGCTAATTTAACGCCCTCTAATAAAAGTTGGTATTGCTGGTAAGCAAAATACCAGTTCCAATAATCTGAAAGTGCCTGAAACCAAATGGCATTAATTTGCTTGATCTTTTCGCCTTCCAGATAGCTGATCATCGCCTTTGCCTGCTGTAACGTATTCCTTCGGCTATCGACGATTAAACCTTGCCCCAAAGGAATACTTAAACCGATTGCAGAGAGCCCCGCATTATTCGTTCGGGATTGTGGGTTTGTATAATCCCCTACATTTCGATCATAAGCTATTTTCAGATCTGCTCCTGCTAACCAAAGTGGGATTTTCAACTCGCTATTCCACTCATTGTAATAATCCGTATGACCGAAATGCTTATTTTTAAAGCTCGAATTTAGTGTTGGATCAAACTTCCCTAA
This sequence comes from Sphingobacterium sp. UBA6317, assembly GCF_002440385.1. NCBI lineage: Bacteria > Pseudomonadati > Bacteroidota > Sphingobacteriia > Sphingobacteriales > Sphingobacteriaceae > Sphingobacterium > Sphingobacterium sp. UBA6317. The sequence goes on from NZ_DJTD01000065.1 coordinate 93,613, forward strand.
CGCTTGTGTTACTTGGGCTTTTGCAGTTTCACTCAGTAGATTTACTTGTTTAACAATGGGATGATTGGCCATTAAAAGCTCTTCCATGTCATCAACTGTAAAAGTCTTCGGTGCTCCATATTCCTTTTCCTGAGCCAAAAGATGGGAATAGAAAAAAAAGCAGAACATGATAAAAATAAAATTCAATTTATTCATATAACAATTACTTTTTTTCACTTTCTTTTGGTTCTCGTTCCAAACTCGGGGGAAAACCATTCAACTGTCGCCATATCTCATACCACAAAGGTACTTTGTTTAAAATAACCCTTCCATAAGCACCTGAACCTTGGTTTAACTGGATTGGCCAAGGCTCGTCACCCTCAGGAACCGGATCGGTCGCGCGTATCAAAATCCTAAATCGACCATTCGTACTGCTCACTTTATCGATGACTGAAACTTTTCCGGCAAAGGTACCCACCGCGACAGAAGGCCATCCGGAAAATTGGATCGATGGCCAGCCATCAAATTGCAGCCTTACATCACTCTCCGGCTCAATCAATGGTACATCCATCGCGTTTACATAAAGCTCTACGGCCAGCAGTGGTTTTTTAGGTTGCAATGTCGCAACGGACTCCCCTTCCTTCATATTTTCACCGATTCCAGCTTTAAAGGTTTTTACAATAAAACCATCTTGTGGAGCTCTCACGACATATAATCCTCGTCGGACATCGATATTGGAGATCTCATTTCTCAGTTTAGCGATATCGCCCTGTACTGAGGCCTTGGAAGAAAAAGCGGAACTTAAATCAGACTGCGCTTTCGCTAATGACTCATTATACTTTGCACGGATGTTGTTTAATTCGATGCTCGCATTTGTTAGTGATTGTCTTGAATTTGATAATTTGTTATCCGCACTTACTACTTTAGCTCGATCATTTTGTAGATTTAAGCGTCTTGTCTCAATATCCGTTAACGAAAATAAGCCATCACGATACCCTTCTTCGTACCGTTTAAGCCGCTTTTCACTGGTCTCAAAAAAGCTCATAACAGCGACAAGTTCTGCACTATCTATTTTTACCACATTTTGTGCTTGAACCACCTTATTTTTAGCTGATGCAAGCTGAAAATCCAGCCCATTTTTCAATGCTTCAATCTGTGCTTGGGTAGCTTGCATCTTTTGATTAGCGGCATCTTCTCCACTCCTTTTGGCATGCAATTGTTCTTCTAATCTCACAGGTAGCATGGGATCAAAATAGGATTGTGCAGTCTCCGAAAGGACCAAAATTGTGTCACCTTTCTTCACTTCCTGCCCTTCGGTAACTGCCCAATACTCGATGCGGCCACCAATCTGATTTTGGATAGTCTGCGGTCTATCTTGTGGACGTAAAGCAGTAACCGTTCCTACTCCGAGAATTGTTTGCCGCCAGGGGAGAAAAAGTGCCAGTACAAAAACAATCCCAGATAACACAAGGATCCGCCCCAAAACTAAGGATCCCCGCTCTTTCAATAAGCTATCAACAGCATCATGAGAAAGATCTCTCCAAGAGAGCGTTGTCCGATTCGAATGATCCTTATTAATCAACATAAACCGCAGCGTCCTCCTCCAACGCAAGATCGGTTACAGCCGCCAGTTTGACAACTCCCGTAAGCATATCAAAAATCGTATTTAAGTTAGTCATCAGTTTTTCAATGGCATAACCAATTTGAACGATCACAACTTCAGCAGCTACAAATTGGCCAAAAGTCATTTGCCGCTCGACAACAAAATAGGATCCAAGCAAGAGCATCGCTCCAAACAACAGGGTCCGAAGCAGGACAGAACCTAGAAAAAAACGCTTTAAAACCTTAAAATGATCATTCCTCGCCGCTAAATATTTACTGACAATGGAATCTGTTGTTTTTGTCACTTCATTCATTTTCATCTCATCACGGCGATAATGGTCGATTTGTCCGGCAACAGCTTCCAAATAAGCTACCATTTCATATTTGTATTCAGACTCTTCAATACTTGTTTTCAAGCCTCTTTTATAATATAAAACAAGTATCGTAATGACAGAAAAAATGACAATAAGGCCAAAGGCCAAAAATGCGGGATGATAAAAAGATAATAAAACCACGCTGAAGAAAATTGTCACGACCGCGGCGATGATATCGATCAAAAGTTTGATAATTCCCTTTTGAATAATGATGACATCAAAAAATCGGTTGACCAACTCCACTAGGTTTTTTCCAAGTAACTCTTTAGGTTTAATTCTTGGCAGTCGATACGAAAATTCAATCGCTGATTTTAGAAAGATTTTCTGCTCCAAATACTCGACCAAGGTCAATTGTCCGATCAATAATACTCCACCCACGATCACGCCAAATAACACAAAAGCAATTAAGATATAGGTAGAGCTATACATCGCTCCATTGCTTAAAAAATTAAAGATTGCTGTTATCCCTATTGGAATAGTCAAACTAAAAATACCGATCACAATAGCGTAAATAAATATATAATTGATCGTTTTCCGTTCAGTATGTAATAGGCTTGCCAACCGCTGTAAGGGGGATGGTCCGCCTTGTATATGCCCCATAAAAATAGATAGAAGATAAGTTAGAAATGATAATTTCAGCTAAAACAATAGTAAAAAACTCCCAGCGATCATTCAACTAGTCCGGTTGCTCTGTTTCCGATACTTGATTGCTCTTTAAATATAATCGTAGAACAAATTTGGCCCTCAACCTTACGGAGTGCATTAGCGACATTAAAAAAATTGCGTGTTTTCTTTTTGTAGATATAATCTTGTGGTATTATGATCTCATTTACAGACTGGCCTCTAAGATAATGCTGCAAATAATGACTGTTATCGGTACCCAAGATATCTGCAAAAATACTGAGCCCACGGTTTTTATAGCGCTGATAGATTACGCTGCAGCCTTTTAAAAAAGAATCCGATTGAAGTGTCTCCAGTTGATCTTCCAATCCAATTCCGAGTAATTCACTCGCAGAAGTACTGCTTTTATTGCCATACACAAGGATAATATCGATAGAATCTGCCGTTGACTCTTCAATACTTTGACGCACAAAATGAAGGGAGTCAACTGTAAAATCACTGGGTATTAATATACGCGTTGTTTTAGCCATGCTTTTTTTTAGCAAAGTTAAAACGCACATATGGCAACGGAATGAATCTAAAATTAGCTTTCCATTAGAAAGCTCGCAACTGTATTAAAATGAGATTAGAAATGCCATCTAAATTAAAACTACATTAGAATCGAAGGTAAGTGGGTAGTTCAATTTCTACAGTGGTGCCTTCACTCACAACAGAATTGACTTTCAATGTCCCACCATGCAGCTTAATAATATTTCTAGCTAAGGGAAGTCCTATACCATAACCATCTATCCCACTCGTATTGGAAGCTCTAAAATAGGGATCGTAAATATGGTCCAATTCACGGGAAGGTATTCCGATACCTTTGTCTTTTATTAGAATAAAGACTTTATTGTCCAATGCACCCAAAGCAATGTATGCTGTTCTATCCGATGAATACTTACATGCATTGCTGATAATATTGGATAGCGCAAGTTGTAGCAAAATTGCATTTCCATTCACCTTAAGTCGCATACTATCATCTGGTAATAGACTGAAATCTGTAATAATCTTAAACTTGTCGTTGATGGCCTTAACTGTTAGTTCTGCATCCATCACAATCTGATCAATACGAACGGGGCTAAATGCAGTCGCATTATTCACAAAACCTGTACGCGCCAGCAATAAAAGTGCTTTTGTTTTCTTTTCCAAATGCTCTGCCGACTCAATGATCTTAAATAATGTTCGTTGGTACTCCTCCGTTGTGCGTTCTTTGGATAAAGCAAGATCTGCCTGTCCTATGATGGATGTCAATGGCGTATTCAGTTCATGTGATGCATTGCTGATAAAGTTCTTTTGTGTTTCGAAAGAGGTTTCCAAGCGCGTCAACATCCGATTAAAGGTGAGTGCCAGACCATGAAGCTCCCCTTTATATTTATCCTCATCCAATCGTTTATAGAGATTTTCAGAACCAATCTCCTGCACCTCTTTCATCATGGTCAATATGGGCTTTAAAAACGAGCGCTTCATAAAAACCGAAACAACGAATATAAAGAGAATTCCCAAAATCAGACTTATAATAAGGAGATTACGAAGATAGGCCAAATGGTGTGTATAAAAGTAATTTTCAGCAGAAGCGCCCACGATATACTTTCGACCATTTTGCGAGAAATATTTGGTTGAATAGAATTGATTGCCCGACTTGAAATTTGAGCTTCCCTTTTTATTGATTTTATCCCAAAGTTCTTTATGGAATCCCTGGCTTCTTACAATAGCACCATTGCTATCAAATTCCACCAAAAATTCATGCTGATTATTGAGATTTTCAATAAAATCAAGGCTCCACTGATCAGTTTGGGAGGCAGATTTACTATTCAGAAATTTCTCTGCAGCAATATTTCGCCGCAGGTCCAGCCGCTTATAAAAATCTGTAAAAGCAAAATTCGTAATGGAATAAAAAATAAAGCCAACAAAACAACTCACATAAATGACTAGAATTGCAATGAGATAAGTAAGCTTTCGGTTATAATTGTGCATGTTTAAATATTCAGTCTTCTATTTTTAAAACATATCCCATACCAATAACCGTATGGATCGCTTTTTTGCTCGTTACTTTTTCAATCTTTTTTCTCAGATAATTCACATAAACATCGACAACATTTGATCCGATATCGAAATTTATACCCCATATTTTGTCCAAAAGCTCCGTGCGCTCAAATACCTTTTTGGGGCTCTGAATAAACAACAAAAGCAAACGATACTCGGTACTTGTCAAATTGAGTTCCTGCCCGTCACAATAGGCTATTTTTTTATAATCATCGATACGCAGAAAACCATAACTAAATGTGTCTTTCGAAGGTAGCAATTCACGTTGCGTTGCCTGTACGATAGACTGTTGTCTACGGATCAATGAACGTATCCGAGCCTTCAATTCAATGAGCTTAAAGGGTTTGGAAAGATAATCATCAGCACCATTATCGAGTCCGAGCACCACATTCTCTGGAGTTCCAAGTGCAGTCAGCATCATAACAGGTAAATCTGTATAGCCCCACTGCCTGATCTGCTTACAAATATCCAGTCCATTAGTTCCTGGCAAAAGAATGTCCAGTAGCACAAGGGAGACATCTTGCTTCGCCAAGAGCTGTTCCAGACCTTCCGAACGCCCCAGATGAATAACCCTATAACCATCTTCGCCTAAGCCTTGTACGATCAAATCGGCAACATCCTGCTCATCTTCAACCAAAATAATTTTTTGCTCCTCCATATTCGTCATGATGTGTAGTTCGCAGTAAGGAACTACGATCCAAACCATAAAAATAACGTTTTGACTCAAGAGACACAAATCCCATTTTTGCCAAAATCCACACGAAAAGAATCTTGCGCTATTTTGCAAAAGCAAAAGCGCTGCGTTCATCGATAACTATGAATTGCCGCAGTTTACTCTAACCAGTCCTTTACGAGATCGTTATGTTTCTTGATCCATTCTTTTGCCGCATCTGTTTTGTTTTGGCTTCCTTGCATTTGTGATAACAAATCAGCCATTGTCGATTCATCAAAGTAGACTTTGGAAAAAAATTGGGCAAGCTCCGGTTGCTCCATGCGAAAGTCTCCTCGTGCAAAAATTTTGATTTGCTCGGCATCACCCAATGTCTTTTTAGGATCCTCCAAAAACTTCAATTTCATTTTAGCAAACATCCAATGTGGTTGCCAGCCAGCTACCACAATCCATCGTTTTGCTTTAATCGCGTTTTGCAATTCCGTAATCATGGCAACCGTAGATGAATTCACATGTTTATAATCGAGTTCATATTCTTTGATCACTTGATCTACAGCACGTGTTATTCCAGCACCCTTTTCTATACCGATAATCCTTTTATCAAATTCTCGTTCATGTTTTCTCAACTCTTCAATCCGATCAATTGTTACATAATCTGGCACAACAAGTCCATTCCGCGCATGGCTATAACTCGTTCCGAGCTCTTCAATATTTGGAAATTTAGCCACTTTAGTTCCATGAGTCAATGGCAGCCAGACATCCATATATAGATCTGTGTCGCCATTGTTCATAGAGGCTAAGATCATATCGGGCGTAGCTCGTTGGATAACGACATGATATCCCTTTTCTTCCATAATAACTTTTGCGACCTCTGTCATTGCGACCCCTTCGGCCCAGCCATCGACCATACCGATATGAATAATATTTTTATTCCGACCTGTGCTGCATGACGCAAGCAACAACACCATCAGACACAATACCATACTTTTTATTTTCCTCATACTATGCTTTCTTTTTTACAAAGCCCTGCGTGATTCGATCCAAAATAATAGCGAGAATCACAACGGACAAACCACTTTCAAAACCAAGACCAATATCCAAGTTATTAATACCCTCAAGCACTTTTTCTCCCAAGCCACCAGCAGCAATCATTCCGGCAATAACAACCATAGATAAAGACAGTAATATGGTCTGATTGATCCCTGCTAAGATTGTTTTTGTAGCCAAGGGCAGTTCTACTTTAAATAAGATCTGACTATTGGTCGCGCCAAATGAACGTGCAGCTTCAACGATATCTTTTGGAACCGCATCAATCCCTAAAGTCGTCAAACGGACGGCAGGTGGCATAGCGAAAATAATGGTAGCAAAAGCTCCCGGGACTTTACCGATACTAAAAAATAACACCGCTGGAATCAAGTAAACAAAGGCAGGCATCGTCTGCATTAAATCAAGTAAGGGCCGAATGATTTTCGCTGTTAGTTTATTCTTCGCGGCCCACACACCCAAAGGAACTGATATAACCAAGGCTGTCAAGGTAGCGACCAATACCAGCGCCAAAGTCTCCATCGTTGCAATCCAAAATCCCATCAGATAGATCAATGTTAATCCCAACAATGTCGTCAGTGCGACCCCTTTCCCAGATTTCCACCAGGCTAATGCTGTAAATAATGCGATGATAATAAAAAAAGGTATCGTTGTTAACACCCATTCCAGTCCAATAATGGATGCATTCCCTGTATTTTTTATCAGGTTAAAAAATGGCTCTAAATGATCTGTCAGCCAATTGACGGCTACAGCGATGTATTGTCCTATATCGATTACTTTATTCATTTCTACTGATTATTTGCTTTCTCTTTTAATTCAATAATTTCTTCTTCATTATACTTTGTCGCTTCGATAATCAACGATGTCTGTGTTACGATCCCCAACAAACGATTATGTTCATTCACCACAGCGATTGGCGACCGGATCTCCGATATCAGGGGCAACATTTCTTCAACGGTCACCTCTTTTGATACGGTTGGAACGTTGGCATGTATAATGGATTCTACGGTGGGTTCCCTACGCTTTGCCGATTGAATGACTTCACTCATATGAACAAAACCAAGGAAAGTATCATGCGCATCGACTACGGGGAGAATTTCAATTCCTGTCGCCCGCATTTTCCGCAGCGCCCCCTCAGGGCCATCTTTTTTGAAACGTACAACAGTAGGTTTCTCAAACATCAGTGAACCTGCCGAAATGATCGACTTGCGATCCACTTTTTCAACAAAGGCTTTAACATACTCACTTGCTGGATTTGTCAAGATATCTTCCGCAGTACCGATCTGTTCGATGACACCATCTTTCATAATAGCAATACGATCGCCCAATTTGATCGCTTCATCGAGATCATGGGTAATAAATACGATTGTTTTTTGTAGATTATCCTGCAACTCCAGTAACTGATCTTGCATTTCTGTTTTAATCAGGGGATCCAGAGCTGAAAATGCCTCATCCATCAGTAGTACTTCAGGATCATTTGCAAGTGCCCGAGCCAGTCCAACCCGCTGTTGCATACCACCCGATAACTGAGAAGGTAGCTGTTGTTCAAATCCACTGAGCCCGACGACATCAAGCGCTTGCTGCGCTTTAGATTCCCGTTTGTCCCGTTCTTCCCCTCGTAGTTCTAAACCGAAAGCAGCATTGCTCAACACGGTATGATGTGGCAACAGACCAAACTTTTGAAAGACCATACTCATTTCTGTTCGACGGACTTCAAGAAGATCTTTATTATTTTTCCCTGTTATATCCTCACCATTGATATAAACCTTTCCTGATGTCGGTTCGTTCAATCGATTCAGACAACGGAGCAGGGTAGATTTCCCACTTCCCGAAAGCCCCATTATAACGAAAAATTCCCCCTCGAAGATTTCAAAATTAGCTTTGTTAATCCCAATAGTACAGCCCGTTTTCGCTAAAATATCCTTCTTCGAGAAACCCTCGTTCAGTAAGTGCAGAGCTTGTTTCTTTTGCTTTCCAAAAACAAGTACCAAGTCTTCAACTTTTACTTTTACCTTGCTTGTTTTATCCATTCTTTAATTTTTTTAAACATAAATAAACCAAAAGGGCATAAGTGATCCACTAAGGCCATACGCCTACGCTATTTTCTTACAAATAAAAAATATCCCTACAGTTGAGTCCGTTTGATCGAAATCTTACTCGTACAGTTCAATCAACTTATTAACTAACATACTTTACTCTCGGTTCGGTAAGAGCAATGATGAAAAAGAAACTAATCTTTTAAAGACGAAATGCTCCATTTATAAAGCATCTCCAAAATATACTTCAACAAGTATAACGAACAACCTAGGCTGTGCCAAAGGCACAAAGCCATAGCGGAATAAACTCACGCCATTCTGTCTTTTGACGATACAAAGGTACGAAAAATAAATTAAACGCATTTTTCACAACATATATAGTTAAAATACAGCTAGTTAAAAAAAACATATCGTAATATTAAAAATACGATCAGCGGGAGAAGCACTCGACCACTGATCGCATTTTTTAAGGTGTATTATTCTCCCCAGTTTGGATTTTGGGTAAGGTTAGGATTTAATTGTCGTTCTTGGACAGGAATTGGATATAAATAGTCTTTCTTTTCATCGAAAACTTTTTTGATATGCGCATTAATAATCACATTTCCTTTATTCCCATTTTCCAATAAGATTTCCGAGCCCAATTTCAATAGCTGAATTCCCGAGGCACTCGGCTTGTCACCTTCATAAATCCAAACGTCATCTTTACCATCATTATCTAAATCAAACTTGCCTGTACCCGGAAAATACATCCCTTTAAATTGTCTCGTGACCAACTGGCCGCTTTTCCATCTTAAGATATCATCCCAACGGAAAGATTCCATCACCAATTCAATACGGCGTTCTCTTCTTATTTCCAATAGTACCCCCTTCATATCACCAACTACATTCGGATAGTCTTTCGCTAAAAATGCATCTGGATTTGATTTAGCCGCCTGCAGATTTAGATTTGGCATGCCTACACGATCGCGCAACAACTTAATTGATTTGTCCAAATCGGCCTGGCTCAATGTGCCTAACTCTGCTTTCGCTTCAGCATAATTTAATAAAACCTCGGCATACCTAAAAATCGGCATATCATTTTCAGAACGATTGAAGTTATCATACTTTACATCTCCCACAAATTTGATCAATTGATATCCCGTCACTGAATTCCCAAAGTTCGGAGCAACAGCAGCGGCACCTCCAATACGCTTATAGCCCGGCGTACGAATCGTCTGGCTTAGACGTGGATCGCGATTTAGGACCTCCTCCTTAAACGTCATTGTTTGGTAATTTGATTTATCGGTAAATCTCGTTCCATCTTTCATCAGGTAAGAATCCACCAAATTTTTATCCAATCCGGGTTTTCCGTAGGAAGCTGTAATCGTATAATAATTTACATTGTGCCAGATTTGCAAAGCATCCGAGAATTTCCGCGCTAAAATAACCTCTTGTGGCAAACTATTAACACTATAAAACAATGCACCATAAGAGTCTGTTCCCGCGGCATTGTATACGCTGTATTGCGCTCCCTCCATAAGCTTGCTGGCTGCATCGGCCGCCTTCTCCAACAGGCCGTTTGCATCGGGTAAATTAAATTCTGTATGATATTTACGAAATGTTCCTTCAAAAAGTGCGACCCGGGACTTTAAGGCCAATGCAGTCCATTTGGTCACTTTTTCATCACTTTTGGTAGCCGGTAGATTGGCAATCGCATAGTCCAGATCAGCGAGAATGTTTGATACAACCAAAGTTCTCGGATCCCTCGCCTTCTTAAGTTGTTCTTCGTCATTTTGATCAATGACCTTGTCATACCAGGGCACATCTCCAAAACGTTTCAGTTTATCGAAATAAAAATATGCCCTAAAAAAGCGCGCCTCGGCAGCATAGGGCGCAGCAGTCGTTTCTGAAACTGTATTAAAGCAATTCGCCAAAAAGTAATTGATATTACGAAGATTTGCCCAAGTCCATCCACCGCCACTTATCGGAACCTGTCTTTTTCCGGTCAATTCATCATCCAATGTTGTCTTAACGATATTATCGACCGATTCGTTATAAACTCCTTCGGCCGAAGGTAGTGCGGCATCATAAAATGACTTTGTAAATAACGCCAAATCCTTTTCTGTTTTAAAGGAAGCCTCAGGAGTAACTGACGATTCAGGCAAACGTTCCAAATAATCTTTGCTACAAGCCATCATGCCACAGCTCAACAATGCATATATATATACTATCTTTTTCATACTATTAAAATGTTAAATCTAGACCAAATGAAAATGTTTTAGAGATTGGATATGATCTTCCGTTGACCTCTTGAGCCGACTGTTCGGGATCAATATATTTGGAACGGAGCTTAGTCGCAGTCCAAATATTTTCACCAGACACATAAATCCGCGCATTGGCCAATTTCACGTGCTTTAGCCAGGCCTGAGGAACCGTATAGCCTACGGTTAGATTTTTTAGTCGTATATAGGCCAAATCCTGTAAGTAACGATCCGATTTGACGTTCAAAGATCCACGATCATTCAAGGCAATATAGCCTCTTAACAATGGATAATAGGCATCTGTATTTTCAGGCGTCCAAATATCCTGTTCAAAATCCTTCGGCACAAACGAATAGTACGGTCTTGAGTATGGTCCCCAAAACTTATCTGCATTTGCTCCAGGCCACCAATGTTGTCGACCTATCCCCTGAAAGAAGGCCGAAATATCGAATCCTTGCCAATTTGCCCCCAAATTAAAACCAAATGTATAACGGGCTCTGTTGTTCCCAATGATCACTTGATCCCCAGGGTTCATCAATGTATTGTCTCCAGCATCAACCTTTCCATCCGGAACGCCATCCTTTCCACCAATATCAACAAATTTCAAATCTCCAGGATGAAGCTTGGACCAGTCTCCCGGTGCTGCCAATCGTTGTTTATCCACATAATCCTGGTTAACTTTCCAATTGTCGATTTCCGCCTGAGACTGAAAAAAACCATCAGCCTTATACCCCCAAATTTCGCCCAAAGTCTGGCCGACATAATAGTTACTTAGCAGCATTTCCTTATTGTCAAAACGTGTGATCTTCGCTTTAGAATCCGACAATCCCAACCCAATATTATAGCCAAAAGATTTTCCATCCAAGTCAAATTGATCACGCCAAGCCACAGAAACCTCCCAGCCTTTATTTCTTAGGTCTCCAGCGTTTGTCCGAGGCGACGCCGAACCAAAAACCGCTGGCAATGTTTTGCCCGGGATCAACATATCGAGCGTATTTCGAATAAAATAGTCAGCAGATACACTCAATCGAGTTCTAAAAAATTCGAGATCTGTTCCGAAATTTAATGTATTCGTTCTCTCCCAGGTTAAATCAGCCGAAATTGGAGTTGGTGCACTCAGATATTGTGTTTTTGTACCATTGGTTATGTAATTGGACAATCCCGCATTCAACAATTGGATGTAACCATACTCAGTAGCTTCCTGTGCGTTACCCAACGCCCCATAGGAGACTCTAAATTTAGCTTCATTTAAAACTGGTTTCAGATTAGCCATAAACGACTCTTCCGAAATCCGCCATCCGCCCGAGAAAGAGGGAAAAAAACCATATCGCTGACTGGATGGAAATTTAGACGTTCCATCGTAGCGACCATTCACCTCCAACAGGTACTTCCCTTTATAATTGTAATTCAACCTTCCAAAATAGCCTCGTAATGCCCAGGTATTTGCATTCCCGAGTAACTGCATTTGACCAGTCCCCAGCGCAAAATCATTCAAATCCTCCGACAGCAAATTAGTATGCGTACCGCCGATTCGTTTGTATCCTGTGGTTTCCTGGTTAAAGCCTACCGTGGCGGCAAACTGATGATCTCCAAATTGCTTGCTATAATTGGCGAATAGGTTGAGTGAATGTTTTGGCCTATTGATGATCGTTTCGGTATAGGTATCATTTCCCAAGTAATTGATCACACCAGGAAAAACAGACCAAGGAGCGGCCGTTCTTCTATTCCAGTTATGGATCGGATTATAAGTAAAGGTATAATTACCCGTTAAGGTCAAGTTTGGCGCCAACTGAAATACAGTCTCAAACATATTGATAAACTCATATTTATCCTCGCCACCTTTTGACTTTCCATGCAACAAATCTGCATATATACCATCGCCAATATTATAATTGTTCAGTTCCGTCCTATAGGTTGCGGTACCATCGGGATTCATGGGCACATAAGATGGTAAAGCGTGTACCGTTGTTGAAATAAAATTATTGTTATTATCTGGACTTGTCGCCCATCCTGGATAGGTGTAGTTTTGGTAATTCAGCTGGGTATTTGCACTTACCTTCAACCAAGGGGTAACCTGCGCATTTATGCGCGATCGAACATTATAAGCATCGAATTTATCTTGGTTAATTTTCATTAGCCCCCCTTTTTCATAAAGTCGCCCCGACACATAGTAATCAATTTTTTCACTACCGCCAGAGAAATTTAACGAATGTTCCATTGAGGTCTGTGTTTTTCGATACATCTCATTCCACCAATCTGTATTGCCATAATATACATATTGATCTTTTCCATTTCTATTCTGAACCACTACGGAAGGCAGACTAGGATCTGTTTTTCGTTTCAATAGTTCAGCATAGTCATCTTCTGTATATCCCGTATAACTATTACCGGTGGCACGAATAAAAGCTTCATCATTTAGTTTAGCAGCATCATAACCGCTCGTCATAAAATCTGTCCGCACCGTCAGTCCAGACCAACCAAAATTATTACTATAATTAATGTTCATTTTTCCGGCCTTTCCTTTTTTAGTTGTTACGAGCATAACACCAAATGCCCCACGAGCGCCATAAATCGCTGCCGCAGAAGCGTCTTTTAAAACCGATATCGATTCAATATCACGCGGATTGATTGTATTGATATTACCCGGAACCCCATCAATGAGAATAAGGGGTTGTGCATTAGCTGAGTTTATCGAAGCAAAACCCCGGATATTAACATTTCCTTCCCCTCCTGGCCTACCATTGGTAAATGTAATATTCAAATTTGGTATTGCTCCCTGCAAAGCTTGAGTTGCATTGGCAACTGGGCGATTTTCAAGTATCTTCGCATCAATCTGTGTAACAGCACCTGTTAAGTTTACCTTTTTTTGCTTACCATACCCGACAACAATTACTTCATCAAGGGATTGATCTGTCGAAACTAACTGAATGGTTAAAGGTATTGCCTCTACTTTTACGTGCTGTGTTTCAAAACCGATCATCGACAAGCGCAATGTATGCCCAGTTTTCCCTTCGATGACAAAAGCACCTTCTTGGTCAGTTTGCGTAGTTTTGCCAGTAGTTGAATTAAAAATTGACACACCCGAGATAGGTTCACCGGTTGCTGTTTTTACAATGCCTCGAATAGGCCCCTGAAATTTGGCGGAAATTTCAACATCCGGAATAGATGTCAGAAAGACAGGTTTGCTCTTGGCCCACGCGCCGAGAGACATCCCGATCATTACAGGAAGTAATACGTGTTTCGTTTTCATGAATTTGGTTTTGTTTTTCTTCGGTTACAAAGAAAGGTTATTTAATATTTGTAAATTATTAACAAAGCATTACTAAACAATTAAACGACAATTGGTTAAATCAATATTAAGATAATACAATTTTAACACGAAACAGAATGTCTTTTTTAATTTTTTAATAAAACAAAGAACCAATCAGTTTGACATAATGAATCAAAACACTATCAATCAACATGTTAAATAATATTAAACAAATAATATTCACAAAAACCTTATACGAAATAAAATGTAACATATTTGAAACAATACAATACAAAAAACAACAAAGCGAGGGATCACTTATTTCACAAAACACTTAAACAATTAGGTTAATTATTTTCTTCGTTTTAACGTAAAACTTCGTCATAAAAAATCCTTTATCCAATACATTTGTTTTCTATCGGTCTTAGTCAGGGCGAAAACATACAATTAAAAGCTAAAATTCAAACAGTTAGCATACCTAAAAACCTGTATTTATTACGGAATAAGATTGCTTTATTAAAAAGATTAGAATCAAGACCATCACATTCAACTTAAATGGCCTATTAATAAGGAAAAAACGCAAAAGGCTCAACTTAACACACATCACAGAGAAGGAGAAAAAGCTACTTTGGTATTGATCAACCGCCAAAAATACCCAGGAATTTATAAGGGATCATTATTCGTCAGCCGGTCCCTAAGTCCATATTGCAGACATAGTCCCTTAACCTTTTCCGCAAATGCCTGTCGATAATAGCTAGGAAGTTTGCCGTCCGCACCAAACAATCGTTGATATTTTTCCACGAGTTGTGGATAGTGTTTTTCAACCGCACGCATAACCAACGTCCGATTGTCACCAGGATCAGAACCATACAAGGCCAAGGTTGCTGGAAAAATATAATTTGCATCAATGGATCGAAAAGTCCCAAACATCTGATCAAGATGAGTTCCGGTATCCGAAATAAAGGGCAACAAAGGGATTAAACTTACGCCACTACACAATCCCATCTTACGTGCTTCACTCAATGTATCCAAACGAAGCTCAGGCGATGGTGCACCTGGTTCAAATATGCTGGCAATTTCCATATCGATGGTTGAAAAGGAAAAAGTAATAAAAGCGCGATGTGTCAATTTACCCTGCAGATCCAATGGAAGTATCGCTTCAGCATCGATCTGCTTCAACAAATCAAAATCCCGACTTACTAGATCCGATTTGGTGATAATATGCACTGGAAAACGATAATGTAGTATAATTTCCAATAATTGCCGCGTCAGTAGCTCGGTTTGCTCAAATTGCAAATAAGGATCCGTTGCAGACGACAATACAATTATTCCATATTGTTTTTTACGGGCACGAAGCGCTAGGGCTCGGTCCAACAAATCCACCGCATTGCGCTTTACACTTAGCTTTTCGGCCATATTAATACCATATTTACTACCTCTGATATAACAATATAAACAATTGAACGAGCATCCGCTATAAGGGTTAACGGTGTAATCGTCAAGAAACCAAGGATCTCTTTGTTTTGTTTTATTGAGAATAGATTTGACAATTACAGACTGCATAGGATACGTTATATTATTGAACGATTTTATAGAACAGATTTCAACAGATTAAGTTAGCTCAAAATTACGCCTAGGCGACAAAAAATGCTATGAAATTATTCTCTCAATCGATTTTTCAAAACGCCTTTTGACTCCTGTCCAATTCCGTCCCACTAATTTGATTGTCGCTTTCTATTGAAATTACGAACATTTTGGCTGTTTAGAAAGCGTTCTTAACCATGTAGACTAAGAATCCATCGGATCCGTTAAAAGTCTTTCACGGCAAATAATTACAAATATTTCATTTTCAATGCATAATAAATGCATTTATTCATTACCTTTATGCTATTGAAACAAAACTCAACTCCAGCCATGTTTATCGGCGCTGTCAAATGGTTCGACAATAACAAAGGATTTGGTACTCTTGCGTTACCTTCCGGAGAAGAACTCTTTGTGCATATACGCAGGTTTAAAGTTCCTCCAGGACATGTTATTCAACCTGGAGAAGTTATTGTCGGAGACAAGAAACCTGACCCAAAAAGAAGCGGTTATCTCGCTCAGAACTGCAGGATTCTCAAAAGGCCCGAAGACTGGAAATTCGTCATCTCGCTCCTCGACAAAGAACACACCGTGCTCCTCCCCGATAGCCACGGTCGAGAACAAAAGCACAACTTAACCTCATTAACAGCAAGACAACTTCTAAGAATCCAGCCCAAAGAACATATATTGGCTATGCTTACCGCTAATTTTGATGTTCATTTCAATAGCTCGATTTTCATTCCTTATGCTGAATTGATAGACAAAAGCATTACCGGTGTTTTTGAGAAGGAGGCAGCTTGCGATCTACTTTCCAAGGTGTTCGAATACTTTGGAAAACATGTCTCGCATCAAATTCTATTTCGTGTATGGAAGGAAAGCATGTTTAGGTATATCGGCTATCCGGCAGAAGGCGACTACGAAATACCTGAACTTGTATTTAATCTGAATGCCACGGAAATCGATTGTGATGATCTTGCGAGAATCATCACGTATAGCTTTGGCAAATCTTTTTGCAGTGATTTTGTAAATGCTTTATTTGAAGACATAGAAACAATGGACAAAAAAGATATCGAACCTTTGTTACCGTATCTTGAGTTTTTGGAGAATGAGGATTCTATTGAGAAAATACAGACTCTTATGCAAGACTAGCTGAATCGAATGCCTGCCTAAAAATCCCTGTTTGATTTTTTTGGGAATATCATCAATTAAGGCAGAAAGCACAGAAATTGATGACTGAAAAACCTGTAAAATAGACAGCAGCAGCCTATTCTACAGGTTTAAATCGAAGTGCACTGAGACTGACCTTGTCACCATCACCTTCAAGAAATGAAACAGTAACGCTGTATCTTCCTGGGGCTTTAAATTTCATCCATCCCCATGGGTACCAATTATACCCAGAAGCGGCGGCTTGTTGATTCTGCACGATCTCTCCAGTCGAGTTTTCAATCTTCCACACCACTCTCCCCTGCCCCGTATAATTTAGATCAACTTGATAATAGCCTGGCTTAACAATGTCTATAGCATACGTTAGTTTACTTTGACCAGTCCATTGCCCTACTTGAACCACATGTTTCCATTCACCGAATTTCTCCATCCAGGATTTCCCGGTTTTATGGCATCCTTCAACTTCGGCAAAGTCTACAGGAAGAATTGTCTCCATCGCCGGATCGACACCCAACATTTTATCAATAAGAGGTGTCCCCTGCATAACGACCTCAATCACAGAAACCAGTGGATCTGGAGCTACCGATGGGATATTGATCTCCAACCATTTTCCATCGGTCGTATAATTTAACTTTTTCTTCCCATCTGCGTTTAAAAGATTGATCGACGTTATCCCCTTTGTTAGGCCCGGAACAAACAACTTTCCATTAGTTGGCCAGTGATAGACCAATAATGAAATTTTACGTCCTTGTACAGTAGCATCCCCCCAAGGCAAAGCGTGCCCCCAAGGTGAAGCTTGCGCACCATAAACGGCCGCTGGATACTTTCGGATCCACGCACCAGCACCACGCAAAGCTAAGCTCGCTGGCTCAGGAATAGTCCCATCTGGTTTAGGCCCAACATTTAACATGTAAGTCCCGCCCCGGCTAATAGTCGACAATGTACGAGACAAGATTTCACGGGCACTCTTCCAATTATTGTCGTACCAAGCATACCCCCAAGAGTCATTGGTTACATCGACTGCCTCCCAAAGACCTGGAACATTCTGCCGTGGTACTTCCATATCCCCCAAAGTAGAATAATCACCAAGTCCGTGTCCAACACGTCCCGACACGTAAGCCCCAGGTTGATTTTTATGAACCAATTCGACAAGTTTTTGGGCGTATTTCTTATCCATCCCACCAGGCGTATCGAACCAGACCAATTCTATCGGCCCATACTGCGTCGTAATCTGGTTCACCTCAGGATAGCATTTCTCCCAAAAATAATCGTCAAATGTTTTCGAATGACCGGCTGCGTCCACCTTGGGACCTCCATTTCCGCCGGGATAAGTCCAGTCCTGATTTTGCGAATAATAGAAGCCAAAACCGATCCCCGCTTCCTTACAGGCTTTCGCGAGCTCAATCATCGGATCACGTTTAAAATCGGTCGCCTCAACAATATTAAACGAATTCACTTTCGAATGAAACATCGAAAATCCATCGTGATGTTTGCTCGTAATCACGATATAGCGCATCCCCGCATCTTTTGCAAGCTGTACGATCGCCTTAGCGTCAAAATGATCTGGATGAAATGACGCCGCCGCGGCCATGTAGTCAGCGACGGGGATATTGGCCATGCTCTTGTTCATGAGCCATTCCCCTATGCCATAAAACGTTTTCCCCTTCCAGGTATTTGCCAGCTGCGAATAGATTCCCCAATGGATAAACATCGCATATTTGCCGTCACGGAACAGTTTCCCTCTATTTTGGGAAATGGAATTTTTTCCTCCTTGACCATCCCACATTTTTTCCATCTGTTGCGCCGAAACTTGCTTTGCAGACAATGTCGCCAGAGCGAGACCCAATACGATACCTTTCATACCCATATTTCCTTACACTTTAGGCAGATTATAGCCATTATGATAAACTTTCACTAAGTACCCGTCCGCATCTTTATCATTGAAACTGCGCTTTTGTTTGTCCCAAAACAATTTCTTTTTAGAACGGTATGCAATATTTCCCATCTGTGAGAATATCGCAATATGAGCCCCCGCTTCTATCGGAGCATGAAGACCTTCTACTGATTTCTTTCTAACAGCTTCAACGAAATTAACCATATGCTTGTCCAGTCCATTGTCCTGCGAACGTTGGAAAGAGACAGCGTCCATTCGTCCTTTCTCGGGAATAACTTCCCAGCCTTCACGATTAACGACCAAGGTACCATTATTACCAATGAAAGCAACGCCGTGAGTCTTCTGATAAGGGCCCAAATCTATACCTGTCGCCTGTTCCCATTGAACATTAAATCCATCAAACTCATACACCGTTGTTAGACTATCTGGTGTTTCAGCGGCGTCGTCGGGATAAGCAAATTTACCACCAGCAGCCATTACCGAAACAGGATCTGACACTTTCATTCCGATCAGCGCATAATCCAACATATGTACACCCCAATCGGTCATTAGGCCACCCGCATAATCCCAATACCACCTGAAATTGAAGTGAAAACGATTGGGATTAAATGCACGTTTTGGGGCTGGCCCCAACCATTTATCATAATGTACTCCAGTAGGAACATTAGCGTCTGCCTGAACCGGAATACTCTTCATCCAACCTTGATAAGCCCAAGCCTTAACAAGGCGTATCTTCCCCAATTTTCCGCTATGAACAAAATCCATCGCATCTCTAAAATGTTGTTGGCTTCGTTGCCACTGCCCTACCTGTACAACACGTTTATACTTTTTAGCAGCTGCAACCATAATTTCACATTCCCGAATGGAGTTGCCAATTGGTTTTTCGACATATACATCTTTTCCTGCCGCAACAGCATCAACCATTTGCATGCAATGCCAATGATCGGGCGTAGCGACAATAACAACATCAACGTCATTTGCTTTCAGAAGATCTTTATAATCGATGTAAGTCTTCACATCAATATTGCGTTTCTTTAGTTCCTCAGCGCGATTCTTCAAAACATTTTCATCGACATCACATAATGCCGTACACTGCACGCCTGGTACTTTCAAGATAGCCTTCAGATTAGACCAACCCATACCGTTGGTACCGATCAGCCCCACACGGACCGTATCAGCTTGAAAACCGAATACTTTCGTCTGTGCAAAAAGTGCCGATGCAGCCAACAGACTCGTATTTCGAATAAATTCTTTCCTCTTCATTGTTTAGTTTGGTTTATATTGATATTGCATATTCAATACTAGGAAGACGATTATCTTGGGCATCCCCCTAGTGAGATCACTAATATAAGATTTAGTCTTTAGGATGAAGAATATTAATCCAACAAAATGGCTGAAATAAAGGACTTTGAATACCGTAGATAATTTCTATATTTGTTAAAAACTAGCATAAAACCATGGACTGAAGAACTTGTCTTTCTCCACCAGCAAAATAACATAGCGCAATGTCAAACGAATAATGACATCTGATCAGGAGCAAATTCGGATGATACAAGGATTGACTATTTATTTAGCTTTTAAATTTCCCTTTATGGGAAAGACATTTTTCTTATGAAAAAATCATATTTAGTACTTCATACCGCGGTACTGCTCGCAGGCTTCACCGGAGTTTTCGGCAAACTCATTACCCTCAATCAGATACCACTCGTGTGGTTTAGGGTTTTACTTTCAACACTCATTCTTTTCGTTGTCCTCAAATTATTCAAGATTGAGCGATTAAAATCGACAAAAGATATACTGAATATTGCAAGAGGTGGATTATTGCTCACCATCCATTGGATATTTTTCTATGGAAGTATCAAGTTTTCCAATATTTCCATTGGCGTAGTGTGCTATTGCCTGACCAGTTTTTTCACAGCCATTCTAGAACCTATCATCAATAAAAAAAGATTTAGTGCGGCGCAGCTGATGTTAAGCATGTTGACCTTGATCGGAATCAGTTTAATCTTTCATTTTGATAGCTCTTATCAAGTGGGCATTATTTTGGGTGTAATTTCAACTATTTTCGCGGCCCTATACACCATCTACAATGAGCGATTGGTCAAACAATATGATAGTAAATTACTCAACTATTATCAAATGCTTAGTGGCACCATTGTATTGGGACTTGGACTGCCTATTTTCTATTATTTATTTCCCACCGAACGTTTTATACCAAGCTTTTCTGATGGGATCTATTTAATCTTGCTGTCTTTATTTTGTACGGTTGGTCTTTATGTTCTTTTTGCCGAATCGCTCAAGAAGCTATCTGCATTTACGGTCAATTTGAGTTTCAATCTTGAGCCCATCTATTCGATTATCATTGCTTTTTTATTCTTCAACGAAGGCAAACAAGTCAATGCTTCCTTTTATGTGGGGCTCGCTTTTGTACTCGTTTCTGTTCTTCTTCAAACGCTGCGCTCTATCCAGAAAAAAACTTAATAATTTCTTACTCTGATCTGAATAGGCAAACATCGCATTGATTGCCTACTAGAAATGTTGTTTTAACGTTAAATGTAACCACCGATGGCCTGGGCCGACGCTATCCGGCAACAACATCGGATGGAAAAGCTGGCATTATAAAGAAAAGGATCGACTTTCATAAACATTTTTTAGGTAAATGCTGCCTTTGGCAAACGCGCAATATGTTGTCCGGCTTTCATGCCTGAGAATATACAACCGCCCAAGAAAGTACCTTCTAACGCTCGATAACCATGCATGCCGCCACCACCAAATCCAGCCACCTCGCCTGCTGCATACAAACCCGCTATCACCTTGTTATCCTTTGTTAGTACTTGCGAATGGAGATTCGTTTTGAGACCGCCTAAGGTTTTACGCGTCAACACATGGAGACGTACCGCAATGAGCGGTCCATTTTCCGGCGCCAGGATTTTATGGAGGGCTGCCACCCGACCTAATTTATCACCAAGGTAGTTTCGTGTATTTCGAATGTAATTTACTTGCGTATCCTTTGAAAACTTATTATCGACCTCCCGGTCACGCGCTTCAATTTGCGTTTTAATCGTTTCATAATCCAAAAGATCTTCGCCTGTCAAACGATTCATACGAGCGACCAAATCCTTTAGATTGTCCGAAACAATAAAATCAGGTCCCTTTTCCTTAAAAGCCTCAACTGGTCCAGGTGCATTTTTCCCAAAAATGCGTTTCAAAAATAACCTATAATCCTTGTTGGTGATATCCGGATTCTGTTCTGAACCTGAAAGAGCAAACTCCTTTTTGATAATCTTCTGTGTCAGGATAAACCAGGAATAAGAAAAGCCTGTCTCTTGCAGGTGCCTGAGTGTACCCAAGGTATCAAATCCAGGTAAATAAGGAGCTGGAAGCCTATTACCGCGGGCATCAAACCACAATGAAGACGGCCCAGGTAAAATACGGATGCCGTGCATAGGCCATATTGGATTCCAATTTTCAATCCCTTCCGTATAATGCCACATGCGATCGCGGTTTATCATATGAGCCCCAACCTCTTCGGCAATTCCAATCATTTTTCCATCGACATAGGCGGGAACACCTGAAATCATTTGCACTGGTGCTTTCCCTAATCGTTCAGGCCAATTTTCGCGTACCAATTGATGATTTGCTCCAAT
Organism: Sphingobacterium sp. UBA6317; assembly: GCF_002440385.1. Lineage (NCBI taxonomy): Bacteria > Pseudomonadati > Bacteroidota > Sphingobacteriia > Sphingobacteriales > Sphingobacteriaceae > Sphingobacterium > Sphingobacterium sp. UBA6317. The sequence goes on from NZ_DJTD01000065.1 coordinate 115,797, forward strand.
CCCTCCCGAAGCAATAACGACCTGATCTGCATAATATTCAAACGCTGCAAGAATATTTCTGTTGGTAGCAACACCCCTTGCTTTGTTATCATCTTCCAAAACATCGCCCGCAATTCCGATGACCGCGCCATCTTGCGTTAGCAATTTTGTCACGCGATGTCGAAAGCAAAACCGCAGCAGACCTTTTTCCTGCGCAGCAAAAGCTTTATCCACAAAAGGTTTCACAACGCCAGTTCCAGTCCCCCAACTAACATGAAATCTAGGAACGGAATTACCATGCCCCGAGGCCGATCCGTCACCGCGCTCAGCCCAACCGACCATAAACATCAGCTTAATACCGAGCTGAGCGACGTAAGCAGCCTTCTCTTCCGTCGCAAATTTCAGGTAGGCCTCTGCCCATTGTCGCGGCCAATAATCCTCCTCGCGGTCAAATCCTGCAGTTCCCATCCAGTCCTGCCGAGCCAGTTCAAAAGAATCCTTGATGCCCATACGACGTTGTTGAGATGAATTGACAAGAAAAAGCCCACCAAAGGACCAATAGGCCTGACCACCAAGATTTTCAGCTGTCTCCTGATCTACAAGAAGCACTTTCTTACCAGCATTGGTAACCTCCATTGCTGCTGTAAGCCCTGCTAAACCCGCTCCGATAATAATCACATCAGGTTTAAATTGTTCAACTGTTTGCATAGATATTCTTTTACTGAACGGTTATCCCAATAAAAATGTAAGTACTAACAAGACCTACCACACTATATAAATCTACTAGTTTGTGTAGGAATGTACAAGAAAAAGTTAACAGAAATCTGCTGGCGCTTTTCAAAAAAAGACGCTAGTGTTATATTACAAAAATAATAGAATAACCTATTTTAAATTATTTTAATAATAAAAAATAGCGTTATAACTTTGTGCCATCAATCATTCTGATAATAGTAAGCATCCTTTCGAACAGATTTATTTAGTAAAAAAAGGTGCATCAGAACGACAAATAAAATTTAACAAGAGACATAAAAAATAAAAAATGGAATACAGAAAATTAGGAAAAACAGATTTAGAATTATCAGCAATTACGTACGGAGCTTTTGCAATTGGCGGCAACATGTGGGGCGGCAATGAAAAGAAAGATTCTATTGATTCTGTGAAAGCATCGATCGACAACGGTGTCACTACATTAGATACAGCCCCGTTTTATGGCTTTGGTTTGAGTGAAGAAATGATCGGTGCGGCAATTCAAGGTTATGATCGGACCAAAATACAGGTATTGACCAAATTTGGTTTGGTATGGGACGGTAGTAACCAAGGAAAAGGTGAATTTTTCTTTGACGCAGAAGAAGCTGGTAAAACTATTCCAGTTTATAAATATGCATCAAAAGCTAGTGTAATTCAGGAAGTAGAGAATAGCCTAAAACGCTTACGCACCGACTATATCGATCTACTACAGATTCACTGGCCAGATAGTACGACTCCGATTTCCGAAACGATGGAAGCCTTGGATCTTCTTTTACAACAAGGTAAGATCCGTGCTGCCGGCGTCAGCAATTATAGCGTTTATCAAGTTTCAGAAGCACGAAAAACCCTCAAAATAGCGAGTAATCAAGTTGGTTACAGCATGCTGAACCGAGGTATCGAACAGGACCTTGTTCCTTACGCAAAGGAAAATGATCTAGGTATCATTGTATATAGCCCTATGGAGCGTGGTTTGTTAACCGGTAAATATTTCAATACGGGTAAATTAAAAGAAAACGATCACCGCAATGGTTATTTCCAACAATTTGATCTGGCCAAGGTAAAGACCTTCTTGGATACCATCAGTCCAATTGCCGCAAACAAAGGTGTCACGCTTTCCCAATTGGTATTACGCTGGACTAGTTTGCAGCCGGCGATCACTGTGGTCTTGGCAGGTGCCCGAAATGCAGAGCAGGCCATCGCAAATGCGCAGGCCATCGACATCACGCTTACCGCAGAAGAACTATCCTTTATCAATCTTGCATTAGCAAAAATTTAATATTCAACGATGAAAAAATTCAATCAGTTGACAGTACTCCTCATGGGGGTACTGTCACTCACAGCATTGCAAAGCAATGCGCAAAATAAAACACTGTTGGTAGACCCAACAGATAGTACATGGCATCATGCTGCTTATGGTAAGAACGACGAGATCGGAGCTGCCAATTTAATATCACCAGAATTGGTGCTACAGTCATTAAAACTTGTCAAAAAGGGAAAAACTGTCCCTCTTGCTGTCCCTGTAAACAAACAGCTTCCAGCTTTCCGCCACCGTAGTTTTAACTTGTATAATATACAACCCGGAGAACAGGCTGGTGCAACACTTGGTCCCAATAATTCCACTTTCAACGACGAATTGGTAAATGCCTGGACCGGTGTCGGCACCCAATTGAACGGTATTGGACATATCGGAATCAACAATATCTACTACAATGGCAACAAAGCGCAGGATTTCGTTACGGTAGAAGGCGTTAAAAAACTTGGAATAGAAAAAGTCCCACCACTGGTAACCCGTGCTATTGTCTTGGATATGACAGCCTATTATGGAAAAGATATCGTTCCCGGTGGTACAGAATTTACCGTTGAAGCCATTCAATCGGTGTTAAAAAAACAAGGGATCACGATCAAAAAAGGTGACATCGTCTTATTCAACACAGGTTGGTTAGAATTGATCGGCAACAACAACCAACAGTTCCTGGAAACTGAACCCGGTATCGGTATGGATGCAGCAAAATGGCTAGCAGATCAAGGTATCGTTGCTTTTGGTGGTGACACGTGGGCATCTGAAGTATATCCAAACCCCAATACCAACGAGGAATTTCCAATCAATCAGTTTTTATTGGCCAAACGTGGCATATACAATCTTGAATTAATCGATACACGCCCCTTGGTAAAAGAAGAAGTCTGGGAATTTCTATTTGTCCTTGGACAGCCCTTATATGTAGGATCCACACAGGTCAATGTCAATCCAGTAGCGATCTATTAATTGCTTTTAAGATCAGTTCGGTGCACCTCTTTATGGCACCAACTTAGAACTCATTGCTCCAATGGGTCCATTCAAAAGAAAGAATACTTAATAAAACCTTCATAACTTCGCAGACACCAACAGTAATGAAAGCAAACTGAAGGTTCTTTGTGGCCAATAAGATCAGACACTGTCAGAAAAATTAAGCCTATTTGGAAGACCAAAATCATACCTATCTTCCAAATAGGCTTTCCATTATACCTGCTTCATCCTTAAAGACTACAGCTTATCAGCAAAGCAAAATATTATTGCCTTATTGTCGAAAAGTTATCGATGATCTGCATCAGGACCAAGGCTTCCTCAATCGGAGATGGATTTGGCCCAATGCCGCTGAAATACTCTACCGCACGCGAAATCATCGGCAATTGAATATTTTCGGGATGGTCAAATCTGAATTCCTGCTCTCCATCCCCTGTTTTGATAACAACTGAATTTCCAAAAATGGAAAAACAAATACGACCAAGGCTTCCAACAATTTCACAACTGTCTACCTGATTTTCTTTGGCAACATTAAAACACCAACTTCCATTAAAAACAAGCTGGTTATTAAATAAAATGGTCCCTGTGGTCTGATCGGCAACAGCACTGTCCTTATCCTGAATTAAGCTAAAACCATCGTATGAAATCGGCATTCCAAAAAAATAGAGCATCAAATCCAATTGATGAGGGGCTAAATCAAAAAAGTAGCCGCCGCCCGAAACAGCAGGATCAGTACGCCAATCTCCGCCACTTTTAGTTACCAGGTCGGGCGTTCTGCTTTGCCATAAACGGAGTTGCACCGTCCTTAGCTGGCCAATTTCACCGTTTTCAACAAGCTCTTTAACCTTTAGAAACAAAGGCAATTGTCTACGGTAATGCGCAACAACCAATTTCCCGTTACTGCTTTTTACTTCCGCCAATAATGATTCAGCCTCTATCGCATTTAACGTAACTGGCTTTTCAACGTAAACAGATTTCCCTTTACGCAGGGCAGATAGTGCATACGCGAGATGAGAGGACGGTGGCGTTGCGACATAAATCGCATTGAGATCGATATTATCAAGTAAATCGTCAGCGTCTGAATACCATAGGGGTACCTGATGTCGCTTAGCATAATCAGCAGCTTTCGCCGCATCCCTTCGCATGACAGCCATTAGCTGACTATTATTTATCCGATTAAACGCAGGTCCACTTTTTTTTTCTGTGACATCACCACAGCCGATGATACCCCATACTATTTTAGGATTGTCCATAAGTATATTCAAATTATCACTAAAATTCTAACCAATCCTCCCTATATCTGGCCGTAATTACAGGACATACATGGAAGTACTGGTCTGAGTTCTTAGGGCTTTTCACGCCCCACAAATCGATTTTTACCCAATAGAAAACCGATCGCCCTTTCGATGTTTTTTCTTCGACTATCCGCAGTTTTTAAGTTAGAAATATAACGGATAATTTCCTTTTGCTTTGATGGAGACAATCCATCAAACACCTTTAGTGCATCCTTATTTAGCGCAAATGCTGCTTCGAGTTCTGGATGAGGCAAAATAGTCCGGTCTTCCGGATCAAAAGCGATTGTTATGGTTAAGGTCTCGCCGATTCGTTTCGGCGAGTTCGCCAATATAACCGTGTTAATGTACAGTCTCCACTCCCCCTTAAATCGCAGCAAGGTCTGAACATAATCTTTTTCATTAACTTTTCCCTTCACAGGAATATAACCTTTGTTCATTCCCGCATCCTTAAATAGGTTTTCCAGAATATCAGCAGGAACAAAAACAAAAGGATTGATACCGATAATTTCCAATTGTGCTTCAAAGGCAAACATGACACGATCAATTAGGTGATTAATTATACTTCAGAATAGCATCAATAAGTGCCAATTCATCCGCCGTAAAGTCTAGCCTGTCCAGGGCCTTGAGTGAATCAACCAGTTGCTCACTATTTCTCGCCCCTACCAAAACGGAGCTTACACGTTCATCTTTCAACAACCATGCAATTGCCATTTGAGCCAATGTTTGGCCTCTTTGTATCGCCAGATTATTCAACCGGTCTATCTTCTCCATCAATTCAGCAGTGATCATGTCACTTTTCAAAAAATGCTCTTTCGAAGCGCGCGAATCTGCCGGAATGCCACCTAGGTATTTATTGGTCAACAGTCCCTGTGCCAAAGGAGAGAAAGCGATCGCTCCGATTCCTTCTGCCTGCAGCACATCCAAAAGCCCTTCCTCGGGCGTCCGCACCAACATCGAATATTTAGGCTGATGAATAAGGCATGGTGTCCCCATTGCACGCAATAACGCAGCAGCTTTCTGAGCAAGATCAGGAGGATAATTGGACAAACCCACATAGCAGGCCTTTCCTTGATGAACAATATCTCGCAATGCGACCATCGTCTCTTCCAACGGTGTATTCGGATCCGGTCGATGATGGTAAAATATATCCACATAATCGAGCTTCATCCGTTTTAAGCTCTGGTGTAAGCTGGCCATCAAATATTTACGACTTCCCCAGTCACCATACGGCCCCGGCCACATGGTATACCCCGCTTTAGTGGAAATTAAAAGTTCATCACGATAGCCCACAAAATCGCTACGCAATATATGTCCAAAGTTCTCTTCTGCACTTCCCGGAGGCGGACCATAATTATTGGCAAGGTCAAAATGGGTAATCCCGTGATCAAAAGCGGTCACCAAAGTTTTGCGGAACACCGCTTGAATATCGGTTTCACCAAAATTTTGCCAAAGCCCCAATGAAATGGCTGGCAAGAGAATGCCACTCTTCCCACAGCGTCTGTAGGGCATATGCTGATATCGGTTTGGATTGAACGTCACGTTACAAAGTTTATACCTGCAAAATACAAAACTATTTCCAACAGTCCAGCCTATTTCCCGTTTTCGTGTTCTTTCCTGAACCTCTTTTTAACATCATTTCATTTAATAGCTGCTCATGTTTATAACACCATATCGATTGACAACAGATCATGATAACCTTCGGAGAACAGCTTTGATGAATAATTGTTTTTACCTATAAACGTATTTATTTTGCATATAAAAAGCAATTTATCTAAGTTTGGTCTTATCCAAAAGTAAGGGGATTAATTAGACATAACATGATCGGCAGATTCTTCAGAAAATTCTATTTACATATTGTCATCTGGACCATATTACTGCTTTTGCCCTTTATTACGTACCTCTACCAGCCGGATAAAATCGCGGATTTCAAGCCTTATTCGGCATTATCGCATTTAGTAAATATTGTATTCCTGGCTACTCATTTTTACTTGCACTGCTACGTTGTTGCACCCACCTATTTTTTTGGTCGCAGAAAGATCTTTGTACTATTAATGGCACTTGGATTCGCCACCTATGTAGCACTGAACTACTGTATAGTCTATTTTAATCCAGATGGAGAGCTAGCTCATCTGACCAAGGAAAATATTCTTTTCGTACGATTGGTCATCGGCCCGGGCATTATTTACTCACTCTGTATGATCACCTCTTCGATGATCTTTCTCTACGATGAGCAAGCCCGACAAAAGGAGCTCAACAAACAGATTGCGCTTGAAAAAACAACGGCAGAACTAACGATGTTAAAACTTCAGATCAGCCCACATTTCCTATTCAATACGCTCAATAATATCCGTTGGCTCATTCGTAAACAATCATCAGATTCCGAAGACACTATTGTTAAGTTGTCCGAAATGCTACGCTACATACTTTACGAAGTAGACGGTCCCAAAGTCGAGCTTTTTAAAGAGATCGACCATATGCGCAATTTTATCGCCTTACAGACCCTTCGTCTTCCTATTCAAGGAAATGTAGCACTGGATATCGAAGACAGAGTCAAAAACAGAATGATCCCCCCATTACTCTTCATCCATTTTGTGGAAAATGCATTCAAGTATGGTGTGGATAGCAAAACTGAACCACAGATACAGTTTCAATTTCAGGATACTCCAGGTGGCATTATCTTTATATCCCGAAATAGCATTTTACAACATACGGAACCGCGTCCAAACGAAGGGATAGGACTGACCAATGTACGCAGACGATTACAATTATTGTATCCCAACCGACATGACCTCAGGATCGGAAAAACCGATGCTGGAGATTTCGAAGTGACTTTAAAACTGATGACCGATGAAGATTAAATGTATACTAATCGATGATGAACCCTTCGCGCTCAACATTTTAGAAGACGACTTATTGAATTTTGAGCAAATCGAAGTCGCCCGTAAATTTAATGCGACGGCCGAAGCTGAAGACTATTTAAAAGATCACGCTATCGATCTGATTTTTCTGGATATTGAAATGCCCGATCAATTGGGTACGCAGTTTATTCGCGAACTCACTCCACGCCCCTTAGTTATCTTCACCACGGCCTATCACCAATATGCTGTTGAAGGTTTCGAGCTAAATGCCGTAGATTATCTGCTTAAACCCATTTCAAAAGAACGACTCGCAGCCGCAGTCCGAAAAGTGGAAGAAAGTATGCTGCTCCGTGCAAAACAGCTACCCGAACAGGATTATATTATCGTCAATGTAGAATACAAAAAGACGAAAATTTTTCTCCATGAAATCAGCTACATCGAAGGCTTGAAAGACTATGTGAAAATATACCTGGTCGACCGTGAATCGCCACTTCTTACGCGCAGCAACCTCCGAGGGATGGAAAAAATATTACCTACAGTCGATTTTCTACGCATACATAATTCCTTTATTGTCAACAAAAATCGTATTGAACGGCTCGGTCAAAGCAAACTCACCTTACCCGAAACTGCCCTTCCTATCGGTAAAAAATATATTAAAAATATCGAACAGTTTATCTAATGCTACAGGTACAAATTGAATCGATACAACTATCCGTTCGTCTACACATTCGCCGCTTCGGTCTACAGATGATTGCATAGCTAAAAAATCCTTTTCAAATTTGCGTACTATCGAACAGCCTAATCCGCGTAGCCGATAGCATAGCAAAGAAAAAATGAAAAGATTTATAGCAATAGCATTAATGGCAACTGCGGTTGCTTCTGTACACGCTCAAGCCCCTGCAGGTGGTCGTCCTGCTTTCGCCATGTCCGAAGGCCAGCTCTCCGGCCAAATTGTGGACGACAACGGGAAACCGATCGCACAAGCTTCCGTGAATTTATTGAAGGTCATCAAGGATCAAGCTACAGGTAAAGAAAGGGAAATTCTCGTAAAAAGTACCAGCTCTTCAGAAAATGGAAAATTCAATTTCGCAGCCATTTCACCAAAAGAAAAATGGAAGCTAAAAATTAGCTCTGTAGGCTATGCACCGATTGATCTAGCTGTAGACTATACCGATGGAAAAACAACCAAAGATATCGGCGCGATCAAACTGGAGAATGACAACCGTAAGCTCGATGAAGTCACCGTGACTGGCCGCAAGGCATTACTCGAAATGGACATCGACAAAAAAGTCTTCAACGTAGAGAAAAATATCGTCGCGGCTGGCGGTACAGCAATCGATGTACTCCGCAATATGCCTTCTGTACAAGTAGATATCGACGGTAATGTAAAATTGAGAAATGCAGCGCCAACGATTTTTGTTGACGGAAAACCGACCACGCTTACACCGGATCAAATTCCGGCTGATGTCATTGATAAAATCGAGATCATCACAAATCCATCTGCCAAATACGACGCTTCTGGAAGTATGGCCGGTATCCTCAATATTATTCTGAAAAAAAATAAGAAAGCCGGATACAATGGTATGGTCACCTTAGGTGGCGACCGCTTTGGCGGGACCAACTTTATGGGTAGTTTAAATCTGCGTCAGAATAAATTCAACATCTCACTGACGGGAATGAATATGCGCATGCGGACCAACACCGAGGGCGACAGCCACCGTACCAGTACAATTAATGGCATAGAATCGACAGTAGATCAAGATATCGAGGGCAAAACAAAAGGTATGATTACCTTTGGCCGGCTTGGCGTAGATTACGACTTAAGTCCCAAAACAACGCTATCTGTCGCCGGAGTGTTGGTTCAGGGTAAATTTAAGCCTAATGAAAATTCAGCAATTTCCACCACTTCAGGGGGCAGTACTTCAATGAGCGATCGCATTTCCGAATCTGAAAGAAGCTTTAAACCACGTGGCCTGCAAGCTGGTCTCGTCCAAAAATTCAAAACTGAAGGCGAAGAATTATCTGTCGATTTCAATTACTTTGGCGGCACCAACACATCCAATGGGCTATATACGACCAATTATCGCAATGCCAGCGATGAGGTCAGCGGTACACAGATCCAAAAAAACATCGGCTCCGGTGACAATAAATTCATGACTGTACAGGCAGATTATGTCAAACCGTTCAAAAATGGCATGAAACTCGAGACCGGTGTGCGTGCCCAGATCAATAAACTCAAAAACCTCAACACGAATTCCTTAAAAGCAGTGGATAAGGAGGATTTTGAAAATATCACCGCAGCTTCAGCGAACTATAACAATAAAAACAGTGTCTATGCAGCTTATGCATCACTTGGAGGAAATCTCAAAGACTGGGTATCCTATAAAGTTGGGTTGCGCGCAGAAAGCTCAACGTACGACGGCGAACTTTTGAGTACAAATGAAAAGTTTCACAACAAGTATCCCCTTAGCTTATTTCCTTCTTTGTTCTTAAGCAAAAAGCTAACCGAGAAAGACCAAATACAGATGAGCGTAACCCGTCGTGTCAACCGTCCGAACTTCTTTCAGCTTATCCCTTTTATTGACTACACCGACAGCTTAAATATTACACGTGGTAACCCCGATCTTGTACCAGAATTCACCACTTCGGGCGAACTTTCTTACAGTCGTACACATGGAAAAGGTACATTTTTGGCAACGGTATACTATAAATCTACAAACAACCTAATTACACGTTACCTGACACAGGAACTCAATCCGGTGACGAACAAAATGGACTTCATTAATACCTATATCAATGCCAATTCCAGCAAAAATTATGGGGCCGAATTCACGTATACCAATAATCTCAAAAAATGGTGGGATCTGACAGCAGACATCAACTTCTACAATTCTAAAATTGAAGTTGATGAGAAAACACCATCGGAAGGTATGTGGACAGTATTTGGAAAATTGAACAATACATTCAACTTACAGAAAAACTGGAACCTACAGCTTGCTTTTGAATATCAAGGTAAAACAAATATGCCCGTTACACAGGGCCAGACATTCGGCCCACCAATGAACCAGGCACAAAGCTCTTCCCAAGGCTATATCAAACCATTCTATGGTATCGACTTTGCCATCAAGAAAAGCTTCTTGAAAAATCAGGCTGCCTCCGCAACATTAGCCATCAATGATATCTTCAGAACACGTGGCAATACCATTGTTTCATCGGGTGAAGGATTCTCTCAAACCTATTATCGACTTTCCAATCCGCAGTTGATCAAATTGAATCTTTCCTACCGTTTCGGAAAAATGGATATGAACATGTTTAAGAAAAACAAAAACCAGAATTCAATGGAAGGCATACAAATGCAATAGCATGTGGATCATATCGCAATCAAAAGAAGCTGTCTCAAATTTATTGAGGCAGCTTTTTTATTAAATATGGCTATGCGATAGATTTGTGAGTTGTTTGTTGATTATTTCACAGAACTGTTCATTTGGGAAGAAAAAGAACAAAAAGTAGCT